>JAKPTH010000604.1 GCA_029571125.1 bacterium | reverse complement strand
TTTCGCATTCGGCGCATACCGGTTCGAAAACTACAAAAGGCTTAAGGCCCGAAACGAAATCGCTACGGATAATATCGCCGTTATAACGGCAATGATCGAACTCGAGGCATTTACTTACGATCAGCTTCGGCACTGCAAATTTTCTCATAAAAACGGCCCCCACATATATTTATATCTGGCACCTGACGACCGGCTTATTTTTTTTCTATATTTAAAGGCTGCGTCATGGATTTTAAATGCTCTATAATCGCAGCGACCTCTTTTTCGCTCAATCTTTCGGAATCGTGAAATGGCATGTCGCCTTCGACCGTCCTGAAACCGTTTCTGATTATTTTTTTTATTTCTTCATCGCCGTTTTTATATTTCAACCAGAAATCTCTGCCCGAAAGATTTTTGGCGTATTTAAAATGGCCGTGGTCGAAATGACACGAGAAGCAATGCCGTTCGAAAAGATTAATGCCCGATTCGATTTTTACTTCTTCAGTTTTCGGCTTTTCGATATAATCGTCCGGAATATTTTTGGATTTAAGCCCGACTTCGGATGTCGCTTTTTTTTTGCGGCCTTTTTTATCGAGCTTCACTTCGCCGCTCAAAAGAGCTTCCGCGGTGTCGCCGGCAAGAGCGACTTCTTCGGTAAACGCTCCTTGCGCTTCGCCGGTTTCTTCGACGGCGCGCGCGTATTTTTTACGATGGAGTTCAATTTCCGACGTCTTAAACCTGGACTTAAGCCTTAACCAGATTTCTTGAGTGGCGCTCGTTTTTTTGCCGGCAGCATTAGCCTCGCCGGTTTTCAATTCGCCGGAAGAGGGCGGCGCCCCGGCCGGAGAGGCGGCGGATATTTCGCCGGTTTCGGCGGCCTTAAGAACCGCTTCTGAAGTATTTATATTTTTTTCGATCGCGATGACTTCTACGGTCCCGGAGGCAAAAGCCGGAGCGCTCATTGCGCACGCCGCGAAAACGACGGCGAAACATGCGATACCCATGTACTTAAAAAGGTTCATTTTACGGCACTCTTCTTTCTATCATCGAGGGCTTTATAAGAAACGGCTTCGATATTATGTTTTTTTAATATCCGCTCCAGAGCGGGATCTTTAAGGGCCGCGAATTCGGCTTCTCTGGGGGCCAAAAGGCTCGACAATCCCGCGAGTTTTTCGTCGCAGGCGCCGGGATGCGTCATATATTCGCCGACGCCTTGAAAATTTTCAAGGCCGCTTATTTCTTTCTCAAAAACCTCCGCCGACAGGGAACCTACCGAATACGTGCCGAAAAACAAATCCGGATAAGCCAGAGCGGTCTTCGAACCGTAAGAGCATATCGCGCTTTTATTATCGATATTTCCGCCGAAACATTTCGTTATCTTGTCGCGGGCTATTCCCTGGCTCGTAAAAAGCTCTTCTGCCGATATATTTTCGGTGAGCCTTATCCTTTTAGTTTCGAATTTTTTGACAGAATCCTCCACTACGTGAAAAAAATCCGGCAACATATGAACGTGCTTGTGCGAATCGATATGCGAAGGCCAGAAGCCGAGTTTCGCGTGAAAAGCGTTCATCTGAGCCTCGAATTCGCGCGCCACATGGGATAAATCGATTTTTTTATCGCACGCCCGGCCTATCAGATCGCCGAACTTTAAGAAATTTAAATCCGGGCCTACGATGGACGGGATTTCGGCGGCCGGCGAAACCGGCTTCGAACATGTGAGATTAAAATGAAGGCCTATAGATACGTCTCCGCCTCTATCGCCGCGTAAAAATTCCTTGAGCATTTCCGCCGAAGAGCCGCTTAGCAGATTGATCATCACCGTAGCGCTTTTGAGCGGGGTGCCGGCTTTAAAAAGCTCCACTATAGAGGCGGAAACAGCATCGGTTATGCCGAAGTCATCGGCGTTAAAAATTATTTTCATAATGGCGTTATTATATTAGTAAAGTGAGTTTTTGTCAATTAATTTTGTCGTAATTTTGTCGTGTTTTTAAAAAACCTCTTCGATTACTGCTGCTGAGCGTTTATTTCCGACTCGTATTCTCTGTAAAGGTCGAGCAGCCTCATCAGCCGGTTGTTTATGGCCGATTTTGAAATTTTCGGCTTCGTCAGTTTCGCCAGCTCGCTCAGCGAAAGATGAGGATTAGAGGTTCTCAGGCGGGCCATTTCAATAAGCGCTGGGGTGAGTTTAGCCGCGTGGGACGATTTTAAAAGCATCTTTATTTTAGCGATTTGATCGGCCGCGATATTTGCCGTACGCTGTATATTGGCGGTTTCAAAATTTACGCTACGGTTGGTCGTGTTTTTTATCTCCTTTATTATTTTTATGTTTTCAAGCTCGAAATAGCTGGCCGTGACGTTTAGATAAGCGAGCATTTTTTCGAAATTCTCGAAAGACTTAGAATAAAGGAGTATCAGGTCGCTGTTTTTTAAAATATGGGTTTTGATTTTGCAGTTTATTTTCTGGATGAGTATTTTACGTACTATGTTCGCCAGCAGGGGCTCTTTTATTCTTATTTCGAAGTGGTAATTTTTCTGCGGATTTTGAAAATAACCGCAGGTGACTATTATGCTTTTTATAAACGCGCTCTGGCAGCAATCGTTTTCAAGATACGAAATGATGTTTTCCGGAGGCGGCGCGTCGGAGAAAAGATCGGTGCGGAGCGAAAGCTCTTTTAAAATAAAGCTCAGCTTTTTTTCGTCGTCTATTATGCAATGGTAATAGTCCCCGCCGGAAAGATTATCGCGCACTTTATAAATATAAGAAAAGGAAATGTCGGCGAGCTTTTTCAACAGCTTGCCGATCTTGCCGACGTAAGCCATGGAAGGCAGTCTCATGGACAATTTCAGCGAGCCTCCCTCGCTGATTATCGAGGCGTTGTTTTTGAGAGTATTATATAAAAACACCCTCTGACAGCAGGGTTTTTTTATGCTCTGTTTGATCAGCTCGTCTTTTATTCCGGCTGAAAAGCTTATATTTTCGGGCAATCGTATTCACCGGGCCTTAAGCGGGTATTATTTTGGCTATATCTGAAACATGGCCGGGATTCATCTTTTTGAAAAGAGAATCTATGAAAATCTGGGAGCTGTTGTGGCCCTGCCTCTTGAGGCGCTCGTTCATGACCGCGACTTCTATTATGATCGAAATATTACGGCCTTCCTGCACCGGAACGGATATTTTTCTGAGCTTGACTCCCATTATATCGAGGCAGTCGAAACTGAGCCCGAGCCTGTCGAAATGATGTTTGTGCTGTTCGCTCGACGGAACGAGGTCTATGACTATATCCACCTCTTTTTCCTGGATGGTGACGGCCGAACCGAAAAGAGCCTGCACGTCGATAATACCGAGCCCGCGAACCTCTATGTGATATTTGAGAAGCGGGTCCGAATAGCCGTAAATATCGTTTCCGATGCGCCTTAACGTAACCACGTCGTCGCATACCAGGCAGTGGCCGCGCCTGACGAGCTCCAGCGCCGTTTCGCTTTTTCCGGTGCCCGATTCGCCGCGTATCAGGACGCCCATATTGTAAATTTCAAGAAGCGTGCCGTGCATAATCTTTTTGGGCGCGAATTTCGTTTCGAGGTAGTTTGAAAGCGAAACCAGAAAACGGTTACAGGGCGAATCTGTATATAGGACGGGTATCATAAAATTTTGCGCGACGTCGATAAGATCGTCGAATTTTTTTACGGAGTCGGTGAGTATGATGCATGGAATATGGTACAAAAAAAGCTCGTGAAGCCTCATAAAGCGTAAATCGTGCGAAATGTTTTCCAGATAGCTGATTTCGTTTTTACCGAAGATCATGATACGGTCGAAAGTGAGGTTTTTATAATATCCGGCCAGTTCCAGGCCGG
>JAKPTH010000590.1 GCA_029571125.1 bacterium | reverse complement strand
ATATAATAAGTGCCCATTTTAATATTTTTAACGGTCGACGGATTTGCCGCATCGCCGCGTTCGTAAGGGCCGGCCATTATTTTTATCATTTTAACGGAACTATCGTTAACGCAGGAATATTTTCTAAAGCCTTTCGAGTTTTCGCCCTCGAATTTAAGCCCGGCCGGAGTTGCTTCAGGCATCCAGGTGAGGTAAGTGACGCCGAGATAATCCGAACCGCCGGTGATTAATACCATAAGATCCGTCCCGGCGCGCGAGTTGCGGACGTAAAAATGCGCCACGCCGTCTTTGAACGCGGACGCTTCATAAGAACCGTCATTGTTGGAAGAAAGATTTGAATTATCGGCGACGCCTTCGCCTTCCCACTGGACCACGCCGGGCGTAGATGAAATAACCAGCTTGCCCGGGCTGGAATAATCGGTTTTTACGGAGCCGTCGGGATTTCTGGCTATCACAACCAGCTCGTAGAAATCGCCTTCCTCGGCGGCTTCCGTTTCGGTTCCCCCGCCGCCGGAGCCTCCCGGACCGCCGGTACCGTTGCCCGGAACGGGATTGGCTGGGGAAGTATTTATCTTAATGCCTTTTTCTATTTTAAAATAAGCTTCCGCCGTTTCCGAATCGATCATTTCGGGCTTGAAAGCTATGGCTTTGATAAGCGTCGGAACGCCCGCCTTTATGGGAGAAGAATAAATGGTTCCGTTAGTACGGGAAGGATCCGATCCGTCGAGCGTATATTTAATAACGGCGCCCGCAGTAGCGCATTTTATGGTTACCGATTGCGTGGAATCATAAGTTCCCGGCAAGGGAGTAAACTCGGGCCTGGCTGTTTTAATAGATTCCATGCCGGTTTTCGCTTCGCCCGAAATGTCTTCGGCGGACATCCGGCGGCCGTAAACTTTTAATTCGTCGATCTGGCCCTTGAAGAAATTGGCGTCGCCGTGGCCGTCGTTGCCGGTATCGTCGTCGGCGCCTATCAATATGCTTCGCGGCATGCCGTAAGTAATTGCAAGCGGTATCTGTTTTTGAGCGATTTGAACGCCGTCGCAGAACAGCAGCAGGTTAGAGCCGTTTTTAACCATCGCCACATGATGATATCTATCCTGCAAATTTTTAGGCGCGTTGATATAATTCATGCTGTAAATGTAGCCTTGAAGCACCTTTGAATCGGCGCGATATGCGAAACGCAAAGCGTCGTCCCACACGCTGTAGCTGGGAACGGAAAGCATCGTAGCGCTCAAAGACGCGTCGGAATCCACTTTAACCCATGCGCATAAGGTAAACTCGTTGTTTCTAAATATTTCATGCCAGTTGACCCTGACGCATGCGTTCAATCCGTCGAGCTTCAGCGAATTTCCGATAACGCCCGCGGAATACTGGATATTTCCATGCGCCATGCCGTGCCTGCCGTTACCGCTGTAATCGTTGAGATCGCCGTCGAATTTATAATAGGCGATGAGTCCCGACACGGTATCGGCCGTCGAACTTTGCCTTATGAAAACGGAACTTTTCACTTCTGAAGGCGCCATGCCGGCTTTTAATGCGATAGCTCTAAGTATGGCCGACGATTTGATCGTCACCGGCGAGGTATATGTAAAGCCGTAAGAATCGGTCGGAATCGAACCGTCGAGCGTATATTTTATAGAAGCGCCCGCAGTGGGGCATGAAATGGCCGCTATTTGAGAATCCGTAAAAGCGCCGCCGTCAGGGGTTATTTGAGGCGCCGCGACTTTTGCGGTGACCGGATTTCCCCATTCGCATATAAAGCCGCCTTTTTCAAGTATGTTTTTGTCGTCGTTCGCCGCGTCGTTCCATTTAGAACCGAACCGCTGGCCGAAATGCAAAAAATGCTCTCTGGCGCCGCCGTTATCGGGCTGAGACTGCTCCCAGTTGGAGAAGTTATAACTTTCGCCGGTGACCCATTTCCACGAGCCTTCCGAACCTTCGTCGGTAGCGCCGAGCCAGCAATGCATAACGCCTTCCGGATCGGCCGCTTTATAAATACCGTAAAGGTAATCGTTTTCAGCCTGCGTCGTGGCCGTGGCAAGGTATCCTCCCATATTTTCGCAGAAAGCCTTCGCTTCCTTCCAGGTCATGCAGCGGTTTATAATTGAATACTCATGGCCGCCGATCGGATCGACGGTTTTAACGACAGCCGTTTCGTTAATTTTCAGGCTGAATTCGGCGGTCTTCGAAACGCCGCCTTCTTCATAAGAAGCCGACAATATAACCACTTCGGAAGAACGCGGAGCCGTGAAATTTTTACCGTTCAACGCGCCGCCGCCCGATTTTTTTACCCACGAAGCCGCCGCGGTAACCTCGGCGGAGCTCTGGTCGCTGTAATCGGCGAAAACCTTTAAAGCGCTTAAGTCATATATACCGGCCGATGTAATCGAATCAGATTGCAAATTCAGCCTCAAAGCCGAAAGAGTTTTTATTTTTGGAGCCTTAAAAATTAGCGTAAATTCAGCAGATTTGCTGACGCCGGATTCCGAATATGACGCGCTCAGCTTAACGGTCTCATCGGGCCGCTGGTAAGGATAAACGGCTATATACATCTTTGGAATGAGGTTACACGAACCGTTTATCACGACCGCGCCGCCGGAAGCCACTGACCATGAAGGTAAAATTTTAGCGCTATAGCCGTCGTTGTATTTAACGATGCATTCGATCGTCGAAAGAGCGTATGATGAAAGATAGGTTTCAGCGGACGCCGGCGAAAGCGTAAGCTCTACGGGGACTCTTTCCCCGTCCCAGGCGATAATATCGGAGTCGGGGATTATGACGTACTGGCCGTTGAC
The DNA here is from genome assembly GCA_029571125.1 of bacterium. GTDB lineage: Bacteria > Muiribacteriota > UBA9980 > UBA9980 > UBA9980 > UBA9980. The sequence goes on along the minus strand of JAKPTH010000590.1, from coordinate 24 downwards.
CTGCCTGAAAAGCTGCAGCGCTAT
>JAKPTH010000575.1 GCA_029571125.1 bacterium | reverse complement strand
ATATAATATTATAAAAATTTCTTTAACATACATAAAAAATAGAGAGAGGGTGGTTTATATTCAATCGAACACTCAAAGCGGCAGCACTTCACCGGCCGGCTTATTATCGAAAATATTCCGCGTCAAGTCGGTCGATCATATAATCGGCGAAGACAAAAAAGCCAAGGAGCATTTAAAACGTTCCCTCAAGGCCCCGGATCTGGTTTTCATGGGTATAGGCGCCGTCATCGGCGCCGGAATATTCGCCACCATAGGCTCCGCCGCCGCAGGCGACATCGGACGCCCCGGCGCCGGTCCCGCCCTTATGCTTTCCTTTATATTAACCGCCATAGGCTGCGGCTTTTCAGCGTTATGCTATGCGGAATTCGCCGCCATGGTGCCTATCGCCGGAAGCGCCTATACTTACTCTTACGCCACTCTCGGCGAGCTGATAGCGTGGATAATCGGCTGGGACCTTATCGTAGAATACGCCATAGGCAACGTGGCCGTCGCCATCAGCTGGAGCAGCTATTTCTGCTCCCTCATGGAAGGCTTCAATCTCAAAATACCGCTGTGGCTCGCTACGGATTACCGCACCGCGCTCATCAAAGACCCCGGAATAATATCGGGCGCTCCTCATTTTCTGGGAATCCCCATAGTCTTCAACCTTCCGGCCGTGGCAATCGTGGCCCTTCTAACGTATCTTATCGCGATAGGCATCAAAGAAAGCGTCCGCGTCAACGAAGCCATGGTTATAATAAAACTTCTTGTCCTCGGCTTTTTCTGCGCCGTCGGGATTTTTTACGTCAGGCCGGAAAATTTTTCCCCGCTCGCGCCTAACGGATTTTCCGGAATACTGACCGGAGCGGCAATCGTATTTTTCGCTTATATCGGCTTCGACGCGGTTTCAACGCTCGCCGAAGAAACGGAAAACCCGGCGCGCGACCTGCCCATCGGCATCATCGGAACGCTCATCGTATGCACCATAATATACATAGTTGTAACCGCCATATTCGTCGGACTTATACCTTTTTCCAAGCTGGTTTCAATGCCCGCAAACGATAAGGCCGAACCGCTCGCCTACGCGCTAAAATATATCGGCACGCTTCCCGACGCCGGAGCGTTCGCGAAAAACTTCATGAACTACGCCGCCGGATTCGTGGCTTTCGGCGCCGTAATAGCAAGCACGGCCGTACTCCTTGTTTTTCAGATCGGCCAGCCGCGAATTTTATTTTCAATGTCGCGCGACGGACTTCTCCCAAAAATATTCAGCTCGATTCACCCTTTATATAAAACTCCGTTTTTCGCCACTATCGTCACCGGCGTTTTCGTCGCCGTCTTTTCCGCGTTCATGAGCATAGACGAAATGGTTGATCTGTGCAATATAGGAACGCTTTTTGCTTTCGTGCTGGTCTGCGCCGGAATTCTGGTTTTGAGAATAAAAGAGCCCGATCGCAAACGGCCATTCAAAGCCCCCGGCGGCCTCGCAACTCCGATACTCGGAATGCTCTCCTGCGTCTTTCTTATGCAGGGCCTTCCGCTTATCACATGGATAAGATTCGCGGTATGGCTTTTAGTCGGCATGTGCGTATATTTCGTTTACGGTTACCATAACAGCCGCCTGGATCCCAAAAACGCATCCAACGGCGACGATATGCCTAAAATTGAAAATGCCGATCATTTCTAGTTTAAAACTATAATAAAAGCTTTATAAGCTCATAAATAAATATCGACGATAAAAGAAAGGGTACTTTAAAATGTCTATAATCCACGACCAGGTCAAAGCCGAAAATATCGAAAAAATCAAAGAACTCATCGCCGAATCCGCTACGGCAGTGAACGAAAAAGATTCCGACGGCTGGACGCCGCTCCATTTCGCGACAGTCTTCGGCAGCGCCGATATCGCAAAAATGCTTCTCG
>JAKPTH010000574.1 GCA_029571125.1 bacterium | reverse complement strand
AGTTGTTGCTTCGCGCGAAATCCGACTTATATATGGACGGTATTTTAACGTCTTTTTTGAATATCAGCATGGTGTTTTGCGAAAAAACTATGTCTGCAAGCTTACTGCCGTTAATAAATCCCATGTCGCAAAGCGAATCGGAATCTATGTAGAATATGCCGCCGTATTTTATAACGCCGCGATTCGCGGAAGCGAAAGACATCGCGTGGGCCGCGAATTTTTCTAAATTATCGAAGATCGCGTCGGCTTTCATTCGTATGTCGTAACCGTTAGGGGGCGGGGCTTTTTTATTTTTTATAGGATTCTGATAAGACGGGTCGGTAAGTTTTAGTTCTTCCAGGTTGCCGGCGTAAATGCCGTCTTGGAATATATCCTGGCATTGCTCTATTTCTTTTCCGGCATTGCGGTATTGAGATATTTTTAAGCCGGCGCCTTTAAGACAGCCTCCGAACTTGCCGTCGCGCGTGTAAAAAAATTGATCGTCGCTTTCGCTATCGGGATATGCCGATAATATTTTAATATCTTTTTGCCTGAGCATGTATTTTGGGCCCGGTTCTATTACGCCGCCTTCGGGTCTTGAGTTGGCTATAATCCAGTCGTGGCTTTTATTATACGGCTCGCTGACTATGCGAGACATAAAAAGCTTATACGTTTTCAGAGCGATCGGATCAGGCTGCCCGGCCGCGTCCTTACATGCGAATATATCGTTGATGTCATACTTTATAAGGGCGAAGTCGGGATCTTTAAAGCGCGCCTGGCCGCTTAATCCGAAAGTGTCGTCGACTACGCTGAGCCCGTTCCATGTTTCGTCGAAAAACGAAGGGATAAGGCCGTTGTCCATTAAAGTCCCGTTTTCGTTTATAAAAAAATAAGGCAGGAGTCTAACGCCCGGATAAATATGGCCGGGGCACATGCCGTAAGGCTGTTTGTGCATGGCCGGATTTTTCATGTGTTCGGAATAAAAAGGCGAAGCTGTTTCGTGAACGCAGTTCTGCGTGATATAACCGGTTTTTATATAAGAGCGGAAAACGTTTCCGAGCACTATTGTCGGAGAGCGCCTGTCGAGGTAGCGCGAAGGCTTGTACCATTGGGCAGGGTCGATTTTAACGGCCTGCACGTCTCCGGAAAGCTTTAACAGCGAAGCGTTAGGCGTAAGGTTTTTATCGATCGCCGTGTAATTTTTAAGAATGCCCGAGTTAATTAGCGAAGTCAGGTTCCAGTAAACGCCTTCATGATTGATGCTGATTGCGAAATCGTTTGCGCCCGGGGGCGGCTGGGCGTTGCGGAAAGAGTCGCCGTATGGGAATTTAGAGCTTTTTAACTTGCTGAGCAAAGCCGACAGGTTTGATTCGAGCATTAAAAAAGCTTCAGGAAAACGAAGATGATCCATGCCTGGAGGGTAATCGATCCAGATGAGCGGGTTAGCGGAGCCGGGCGAAATATTCAATCTGTAAAAAGATTTTTTATCGCCGTCCGCGAGAAAAACCCAGCCGCGCCTGGTCATGGAAGGCCTGTAGTGATCGCCGCCGCCCGGTTTTACCGAATCGTCGTCCGGCAGGATTTCCCTTATATCAGAGTACGTCTGAGCATAGCCGTCGCGCGAAAAGATATCTTGCGGATGGTGGATCAGAACGAGAGGCGTTCGTCCGGGAGAGGCTTTAGGATCTATAAAACCGTGGCTTGCGATCTCTTTGTATTTACCGGCGGCAAGCGGGTGCGGCGGAAGCTGGTTTTCATCTCCTGCTCTTTTTTTTGCGAATAAAGTGAACTTGGAAAGTACAGGAGCCAGCGTATTGGCTATTTTTATATCGTATTTGTAAGTGAAAATCTTATTTATTCCTCTGTAACTTACGCTCGAGCTGATAACGGCCCTTCCGAAGCGTTCAAAAGGGTCCGGGGGCATATAACCGCCGCGGTTATAATCGGACGGCGCGGCCTGGCTTTTATTATATGCCTTGAATTGCTCGTATTTAAATTCGACGTAGTTAAGCGTGCCGCCGGCTTCTTTAATGAACTCGGCGGTAAAAAGAGGATGGCCGGCGGAGGGAAGTTTGAAAGAACGCGATTGAAGCTTTTTTTCGGATATATCGGTTATTGGGGCGAGTATGAATTCGTTGAAAGGATCTTTTTTGTCGAGATTTTTGAAATTGAGCACGCCGTATTTGAGGTGGACGAGAGCTTCTTTGGCGGCCGCCTGAGCCAGCTTTTCAGCGACGCCGGAATATTGTATGCGGGCGAGCAAATGTTTTTCCGATTTGAAAAAATCATACATAGCAAAGCCCAGCGTCGATAAAACTATCAGTATTATCAAAATGATAACGACTATCATCGCCGATTTATTTAATGACTTTTTTTCGCATAATTTCATAATGCTCAACCATCATTAATTCATATCGTTCAAAACAAATAAAAAAATCTTTTTATTGTAACATAAAAAGATTTTAAATGCTATATTTTTAATATTTTTAAAGTCTTTATAATTTATTGCGCGGCGCATCCGAGGCCGGCCATTATCATCATAAGCGACATAAGCGCTATGAAAAGCATGCTCTCATTTAAAAAACGGCTCAATTCGATACCTCTTTTCTATATTGTTTTTTTGTTTTCATCGGATTTTTTTTTGCAAATTTCATCCAGCGGGCAATTTTTACAGTTTTTTCCTTCGGAGCCTTTTTTACATAAACCCGATATTCCTATGTGGCATATGGCGAAATCGTATTTGACCGGGTCTTGCGGGTCCAGAAGTTTTAACGATTCGGTTATTTCCACGGCGGTTTTTAGCGACTGGTCGCGGCGCCCGGTCAGCCCCAGCATTCCGGCGATTCTGAAAATGTGAGTGTCCAGCGGTATTATTAGCTTTGAAGGCGGAATTTTTTTAATTATGCCGAAATCTATTTTATCCGGGCCGCGGGTGAGCCATCTTAAAAACATGCAAAGCCTTTTACAGGTGGAGTTTTTATCGGGGTCCGGCGCGAGCTGCGTCACTCCGGGTTGAAGAGGCGTAGCGTGCTTTTTTAAACTGATTTCTTCAGCCGCCGAAAGTATCTTTTTTATGAACGCCGAAGCGGCAGGCATTATATTGGCGTCTTCGCGGCGGTATTCTTTTTCAATGATTGCGGCGGGCGGGCCGTGCTTTTTGAAAGCCGCGCCGGCGGCCTCCAGAAAAATTTCTATATCGAGGCTTTTGTTGAAACGGTAATTTATGCCGTCCATTAACCCTTCGCGCGAGTCGAAGCTTAAAAGAGCTTCGTAAACCGACCTTTTATCATATTTTTCGAGCCTTTCGAGAACGCCGCCTATTACGGCGAAAAATTGGCTCATTTTGCCGTATGCGAGGCACGAGGCGATGAAGGCGGCGGCCTGTATGTCTTCGAACTTAAAATAACGATGAGGATAGTAAACAGGATCGTTGTTCAGGCGCTCTTCGAAATCGAACGCCTTCAGGTGTCCGTCGAGAATCGACTTGATTTTTTTAATTTTGCTCTTATCCATTTTCATCCTTCGACTTTAAACGGCGGTTTTAATTTCAACGCTTTTTACGCGCCCGGCTCTTTTTACCAGCTTATTTTCATCTGCAAAAAAGTGTGGTTGTTGTCGTAAAATTCGCTGATGGCGCCCATGTGGTCGTATCCGCCGTCGTTTATATGCTTTCCTATTAAGTATTTAATCATATCCGAATAACTGTATTCAACGTGCGTTTTTATGAAGTACTCTTTCGTGCGTATATTTTCGAAGCCCTGAAACTCAACCTGATATTTGTCTTTTAGATAACCTTTCTGCACCCTCAGCGCGATTCCCGATTCGCTTCTGAATTTTTGTCCCGAACTCGGAACCGCCAGGTCGTATATGTGAGTGAAAACGCCCTGCAGGTTTATGTATAGGCTGTTGGCGAAAGTGCGGTCGATGCCTAAGAGGCCTGAAATTTGATCGCTTTTAAAAGCTTCTCCAAGCTTTAGCTTATCGTATGCCGTAAAACGGCGGGACTGGTACCAGGCCATTTCCCCGCGCAGCAAATACTCTCCCCCCAGATCCACGTTGCCGTCGACACCCAGGACCCGGAATTCAGGATAGGTCAATTCAACCATCGATTCGGAAACCTGGTTCGCCACGGCTATATTCTCCTTCATTTTAAAAAAATGCGTGCGAGCCTGAAAACCCTCGAAAGAGCCGTTGAGCGAAAAATGCAGCTGTGTGCCTGAAAGCCCCCGGGACACATCTTCTTCTTTGATCGTTCCGCCGCCGAGCTGAAAAAGCCCCAGATATTTCTGGAGCCCCGTGGCCCAGACGCCTCGTATATCGGCCAGCTCCGACTTTTCAAAGACCGGCATAACGTGCATTTCAAGGTTGATCTGCTCGCTGAGGTAAACCGTGGTCTTAAGCATGGGCAGGGCCTTTTTGGTTTTATTGTAATCGCCGGTAAGCCCTTTATTGTAGCGGCGCGGGTTGAGGATGTCGATAAAAGAGATGTTGTCGCCGCTTCCTATAGACTCTATGCAGTTGCCCGCCTTTATGTCCAGCGCGCCCAGCTTGATCTTACCGAATGTGTCGTCCAGATAAACCTTTCTCAAATCGTAACGGTCGCCGTTTTCACTGAAAGCTCCGATTTTAAAAAAGAAATGTTCTTTACGCGGCGAAGATTCGTTTTTCGAATCCACCCAGAAATTAAAATCGGTGTTGTGAAATGCCGGAGTAAGATTGTCGTCCAGGCGGTTGATGCGTTTGTACGCTCCGTACCAGACGAGCTCGCCGTTGACCGTATAATCCGCTCTGTTGGTTTTAGCGCGCGGCGAATAAAATACGTTTTCCACCAGAGTTTTTTTCTTTGGCGGTCCCACTCTGGATTTGACTATCTTTTTATAATTTTTTACGTCGAGCTCGCCGCCTACCTCGCCGTAGCCGAAACCCGTTTCGCCGGCCAGGTCGCCCTCAGGCTTGAGGTCTTTCGAGGCGAGCTTTCTGAACTCTTCGTCCGGCGCGAACTTGCTCTTGGCGAGCGCGACGTCGAGGCCGGGCGCGAAAAGCAAAACTAAAACAGCCGCCAGCATGGTTATCCAGCCTTTTTTCGCGCGTATTTTAAAACTTAAATCGTTCATAAAAAAATAATACCGCACTATTAAAAAAATAATAAAGCGATATTATTATCGGAACTAAAATATTATTGGTTATAGATATTGACGATATAATTTTATCTATTTTAAGTTTACTTCGCGGCTTTTTTGCGCTCTGAATCTATAATATACATTTCGCCGATCGCCAGAAGCCTCGCCTGGATAAACGTGGGCTTTTCGCTGATCACCTCTTCGAAACTGTCGGTAGCTACGTCTACGTTGCCGAGTTTGAGGTTCAGTAATCCCATATAGTAGTGGGCGGCCGGGTGCTTGGAATCTATTTTCAAGGCGGCGTCAAGCGCCGCGCCGGCTTCTTCGAGCCTGTCTAGCTTGTATAAAGCGTAGCCGAGCATTATCGCGGGCACGGGATTGATCGAGGAAGCTTTTTCTGCTGCCGTTTTGAGGTAGCCGACGGCCTCTTCGAACCGTTTAAGCTCGAAAAGCGCCTGGGAAATATTGAGCAAAAGGCTCTGATCGAAAGGCGATTTTTCGAGGGCCGTTTTAAAACGAGCGGCCGCCTCTTCGTACTGCTTGTTGTCTAAAAACTCGAGCCCCTTTTTTTTATTTTCATCAGTAAAAAGGAGCGATTTGATAAAAGAAAACATTACTTCTTCTCCGCTTTAAGATACTTTAAAGGATCCACCGACTCCGGTTCGCCCGTATTAGAATTTATATTCCTGAGTTCGAAATATAATTTAGACTGGCCGGCCGTGACCTTATCTCCGCCTATTGCCACTTTAGATCCGGCTTTTACCGTGTCGCCTTTGTTGACGAGGTTCCTGGCGTTGAGCCCGTAAATCGAAAACAGCCCGTTTAAATGGTCGACAATGATTAGATTGCCATACCCTTTCATCTTTCCGGAATATACGACCTCGCCGTGGCTGACCGCTTTTACCGCCGTTCCCGGAGCTATTTTTATGTAAATGCCTTTCGAGGCGGGTGAAAATTTGGATATTAATTTTCCGGACACCGGCCAGTCGAGCTTTTCGATGCCGTCCTGCTCCGCCGAGCCGCCGCCTTTTTTATTTTTCATGTAAGAGTCTCGTCTTGCTTTTAACACCGCGGAGGAACCGGGTATAAAAACCTTCTGACCGATTTTTAGAGGCCGGTTTTCGGAAACTTCGGGATTGTGTTTTTTGATGGCCTGTATGGATATGCCGTAGATGTCTTTTAAAGCGATAAGCGACTGGCCGGCCGTGACGGTATGAGTCAAGCCGTCCACTGAAACTTCTTCGGGGGCTTTTTCGCGGGAGCTGTCGGAATACTGCCTGTCGGCGCTCTGGTAAGGCGCGCCGTCTTCTCCGGCGCCGCCGCGTTTGCAGCCGCTCTGAGTTACGGCCACCAGCAGGCATATCAGCAGCAATAATATTTTATTCGCCGCTCTTTCCGTTTTATTATGCTTGGATTTAGTTTTAACATCATTTGCTTTGACCACTGTTTTTTATCCTCCTCTTAATCTGTTCTATGGAATCTTCTGCGGAATTTCTTATTATTACGTTACCGTCGCTCAGCAATTCCGTGAGCAGCGGAATGGTAGAATCGTTGCCTACTTTGCTTAAAAGCTTCGCCGCTACGACTTTTATGATCCACAGATCGTCGCTCAGCGCGCGCGAAAGAGTCAGCAAAAAACGAGAATCTATGGCTTCGATAAGCGAATCGACAACCAGATCGATGAGCTTTGAATCGTTCTGCTGCTTTAAAAACTTTAAAAGCGGTTCGAGGACTTCCGGCGTTCCTATCGCGCCGAGCGCTCTTACGCAATCCTCGCGGACTCGCTCAGAAGGGTCTTCCAGAAGCGGTATTATGGAATTTATTACTTCGAACGCCTTGGTTTTACCTAGGGCCTTTACGGCGTTTCCGCGCACGCAGTCTTCGGGGTCGCCGAGCGCCAGCGTAAGGCTTTTAATTACCTGGATGGCGCCGATTTCGCCGAGAGCGAAGGCGGCCGAAGCCCTCTGCCATTTGTCTTTTTCTTTTAAAAGCATGTTTTCGAGAGCGCCGACCATTCTTATTCCGCCGAACTTCCACAACGTTTTAGCGGCGTTGGCTTTTACGCGGTTATTGGAGTCGCTTTGAAAGAGCGGATAAATGAGCTCGACTATTTCTTCGCCGCCGAGCATTTCGAGCGACTCGACCGCGTTGGCCCTGACGCGCGCGTCGGGGTCTTTGAGGGCCGTTTCCACCGTTTTGATATATTTTTTATCGCCGGTCGCGCCCAGGATTTCTATTATGGTGGCCCTTACCTTATTCGAATCTTCATTTTTATAGCAGTCCACGATTATATCGATGCATTTTTTATCTTTGAAATGGCCGGCCACTTTGATAGAGCACACTCTTATGCTTTCTGACTTGTGCTTGAAGTGCATCATGAGCATATCTATTAAATTTTTGGCTTCCAGAATGCTTACCGCGTTAAGCGCTTCGTAGAGGACGTCTTCGTTTTCGCTTCTGAGAGATTCTTTTAAAAAATTGGCCACTTCGTCGTCCATGAACTTGATTTTGGAAATGGACTTGCATATGAATAACTTGATGTTATCGTCGGCGGTGGAGAAATATTTCTTTAAATTCGCCATGTCGGCCGGAGTGATGAGCTTTTCGAGCGAGCCCATAGCCGCGGCTCTTATTTTGTCGGACGGGGTTTTAAGCGAATTAATTAGCGCGGTCGTGACTTTGGGTTCCGGGAAAGACGCCAGCGCTTCTATGGATTTGGCTTTGATGTCCTCGTCGTCGGTTTTGATGACCTGGATGATGGCTCCCAGCGCGCGTTTATCGCCGATTTTCTTGAGGGCGTCCAGGCAGGCCAGCTTGATTTCCTTGTCTTCGTTTTTTAAAAGCGTTATCATCAAAGGCTCTACGTTCTGAACCAGGCCGAGGGCGCCGAAAATATTTATTACGCATATTTTTTTGGGGTTGTCTTCAGTTTTAAGCAAAATGTAGTTCAGGCGCTTCAACAAAAGCGATCCTTCATTTCGCCAAAGTATATTGGCCGCGCTGGTCCTGATTTTATCGTCGGGACTGAACAGCAGAGGATAAAGCAGGGAAGTTACCCGCTCGTCGTTTTTGGACGATATATATTTTAGCGCAAGCATCTGCACTGACGGGCTGGGATACTGTATGCAGGCCGGGATTATTTGATAAACGTCGTCGAGCGAGCCGAAATCGGTTATCAATATGAATATGGCCGATTTGACCTGCTCGTCGTCTTCGACCTGGAAAAGCTGGATCAGCGTGCCGACGCATTTGTTATCGCCTATGCGCCTGAGAGCTTTAACTATTTCTATCTTCACTTTCGTGTCGGATTCGAACATCGTCGCCAGAAGGTATTTTGTGGATTTTGGATTGGCGAGTATTCCCAGCGCGTGGATTATATCGAGCCTGAGAGTATAATCCGGCAGCAAATCGACGAGGGCGTCGACGGCGAGTTCGGAACCGCTCTGGCCGAGCAGTTTGATCGCTTCGCGCCTTTCGTTGGGCGATTTGTTCTGGCTTTTAACTTTTTCTATTACGCTTTCTACGTTTATGAATGACAAATTATTCTACCTCTTATCGATATTCAAATCCGTATAAGGCCGCATCGGCGGTTTATAAGAATCAGGATCAGTCGAGTATTTTTGCCGTCAGGTCTTCGCCTTCTATCTGCGAAAGGTATTCGCCGCTCAGGCCGAGCAGCGAGCCTATTGTTTTTGCTATGCAGGTAAAGCCTTTAACGGTGTTCAGATTCAAGCCTTTGCGGACGCGGTGGCCGTAAATTAACAGCGGAACGTATTCGCGCGTGTGATCGGTGGTTTTAGTGTATGTGGGATCGCAGCCGTGGTCGGCCGTTATCATCAGTATATCCTTTTCATTCATGTTTTTAATTATTTCCGGGAGACGCGAATCGAATTCCATAAGCGATTTGGCGTAGCCTTCGACGTCGCGGCGGTGGCCGTAAACCATATCGAAATCCACCAGATTGGTGAAAATGAGGCCGGTGCTGAAGCGGTGCATATAATCTATGGTTTTATTTATTCCGTCGAGGTTTGACGAGCTTGTGACGTAATCGCTCAGGCCCCTGCAGGCGAATATATCGTAAATCTTTCCGACGCCGGCCGTCCTGACATCCGATTCTTTGAGGAAGTCCAGAAGGTTTTTAGGCGGTTCGAGAGAGTAGTCGTGTCTGCGAGAAGTCCTTTTATACGCGCCCGCAACGCCGTCGAACGGCCTTGCTATAACGCGCCCTACGGCGTGCTTTCCGCGCAGAATGCTTCTGGCTGTTTTGCAATACTCGTAAAGCTGTTCGATGGGGACGGTCTGCTCGTGGGCCGCAATCTGAAAAACCGAATCGGCCGATGTATAAACAATAAGCGCGCCGGTTTTCTGGTGCTCTTCGCCGAGGCGCTCTATAATTTCGGTGCCGGAAGCCGTGCAGTTGCCGATCGTTTTGCGCCCGGTGCGCTTTTCGAATTCTTCTATGACGTCGGCCGGAAATCCCTTCGGATATGTCGGAAATTCCTGCGTGAGCCTGACTCCCATCATTTCCCAGTGGCCGGTAGTGGTGTCTTTGCCCGGCGAAACCTCTTCAAGCCTGGCGAATGCGCCTTCCGGCGCCGGGCATTTCTGGAGATTCGCGACGCCTTCTATATTGGAAATTCCTAGTTTGACGAGATTGTCCACTTTGAAGTTTTTGTAATCGCGGGCAATATTTGAAAAGGTATTTACGCCGTAATCTCCGTACTTGGCCGCATCCGGCATTTCGCCTATTCCCACGGAGTCGAGGACTATCAATATAACCCTTGCTATGGATTCTTTCGTTTTGCTGGTCATTATTTTCTCCTGTATCAATTAAAATATTTCCTAATAAATAATGAGAATAATTTTAGCGGTCATAGCGGCGCGGAGTTTTACCATGCATCGAATATCTTTTCCAGCGCGTCTTCGCTGAAACCGAAAGCGCTCTTTGAAACGGGGTTAGACGCTTCGTAAAATATCCGCGGCAGAGAAGGCCGGGCTTTTCCGCCGGCCGCTTTGTTGTAAAGCGATTCTTCTTTAATCATTTTTTTGGCGAATTTGGTTATGTCCTGAACGCTCAATTTAATATTATACCTTAAAGAAATTAATTTTACAAGCAAATTCCATAAATCAGAATTTTCGAGCAGAGGGTATACGACGTTATGACAGATTCCGATGGTGTCCATAAGGTAATAGGCCACCTGCATATTGCGCGAAAGTTCGAGCTGGCCTTCGGTTTTATTGCCGGCGACGAATCCGCCCGATTTTTGCACGCTGACCGGAACGGTAAATCCGGCGCTTTTTTCCTCGGAGCCTATGGGCGATGTGAGATAAGATACGCCGAGACTCATAAGTGCGCGCGGGTCGTAAGGCGGCAGAGCTTCTCCGGCGACGGTCATGGGAGCGTCCTTGCCGAACGCTATAGCCGAGGCGAAAGCGCCTTTGATCAAAATTTTTCCGGTTATAGTCTGCTTTTCTATTTCTGAAAGGCAGCCAGCCATAATTTCAGAAGTTTTTCCTTTTATGGCGCCTGATCTGATAAGTTCGCCTATCGAATATGACAGCTCCAGAAAGTCGAGGCCTCTTTCACGGCAGAACCTGAGTAATTTGGCTGTCAGATCTATGTCGTATATTTCGTTCATAGCGGCGAAGCCGGCTAAATGCTCGTATTCAATATAGGCGCTTTTCTGCTTTTTGTCGTCGAGGTAGATGTTTTTGCACTTTATGACGCAGTTGCGCGAGCAGGAAACGCCGCATTCGCCCTTGCGTTTTATAACCGAATCGCGAAGAGCCGCGCCTGAAATTTTAGATACGCCCTGCGATTCGAACCTGGTGAAGAAAGCGAGGGGAAGCGCGCCGGTTTCGTAGAGCGGCATAACCATGGAAGCCGTGCCGTAAGGTTTTATATGTTCTTTAATGACGTGGTTTTTATTGACGGCGTCCGCGAATAAATCAAGCAGCCTGTCGTATTCGTGCTTTTTGTCGCCGGCGATATTGTCCCAGAAGCCTTCGTGTTCTTTTGCGTCGATTACCACGGCGTTGAGTCCGAAATTTTTCATAAGCAGTCCGAAGCCGCCGCCGAACTGAATTTCGGGCGAACCGGCCGCGTCGTCGGCGGACACGGTGGCGATGGGCGAGTCGAAAGCAGCCATGGGCGACTGTATAAAATACGAAGCGCTTTCGCCGTAAGCGGAACGGATTTTCGCCGCAGCTTCGTAAATATTGAGCCCGAGATAATTTTCGCCGGAAACGATCTGAACGTTGCCGGCGCTTATTTTTAGAAGGTAGTGAAAGCCTTCGGCGGGCCCTTCTATTATGATGGCGGCGATTCCGAGCCTGGCGAGAGCGTGGGCTGCGCGGGACGGCCGCGAAATAATTTTAATGTGCCCGTTGCGCGGGCTTTTGGCGCCTATGCTGACTATGTCCGCCGAGCTGAGCCCGCTCGAAGCCAGCGCTGCCGGCGCGATTACGAGCCTGTTTGCTTCAGGCGAGTGCTGGCCTTTGGGCGCGGTTTCCGAGCAAATTACGGCGGAGCACAGGGCGCGCCCGAATAAAAACGAGCGCTCTTTTTCATCGGCTTTTTCGAAAAGCGAAGCGATTGTTTCGAATTTTACGCTGCGCTCTTTTAAATTGACCCTGACGATTTTGTTTTCGAGATTTTCAGTAAAAGAATACAGCGCCGAAGAAGAGGTTACGGAATTTAAAGAAATTACCCTGTAGGGTATTTTTTTAAGGCTCAGGTAATGGCAGAGATTATCGCGTTCGCCGTCGCTTAAAATAAGTTCGTTTACGGCCACCCGGACGGAGGCCCCTTTTATTTTCTGAATCAGCGAAGCGAGAAGCGCGTACTCCGCCTCGAAAACTTTTAAATCTCCGTCTTTTATGGTAAGGACGTTGGGAGAGATTTCGATTATTGACGCTCCGGCGGCAGCGGCGGATTTGGCCTGCGAAGACTTTTCCTCCACGGACGAAAGCCCGTATGGAAAATCTATTATAGAGGCTATTTTTACATTGGATCCCTTAAGTTTTTCCGCGGCCTGCCTTATGAGAAACGGCGGTATCAAAACTTCGCCGTAGCAACCGGCTTTGGCTTCTTCTATAAGATCGCCGAGGGCTTCCCGTGATACGCCCGCGGCTTTAATTAAAAAATCTGAAAAATCGAGAATTTCCGCTTTTGAAAAAATCATCACACATCCCGGATAATATAAATATTTAAATTTTATTTTTTTCGATAAGACGCAGCCTGTTTATAAAAACAAGTCCGCGCTAAGGCTTAATTTCTTCAGATTAAGTTTAGCGCGGACTTTGTATTGATTTTGCCGGGGCCCTTCGGGCTCCCGCGTTCTTAGTAGCCTTTGGAATCGTTAGCCGCGCCTGAAACTATTGCGACGGAAGCCGATGCGCCTACGCGAGTCGCGCCGGCCGCGATCATTTCCTGGGCGGTTTTTAAGTCCCTGACGCCGCCCGACGCTTTAACGCCCATTTCGGGGCCGACGGTTTTTCGCATTAAAGCGATGTCGCCGGCAGTGGCGCCGCCTCCGCCGAAGCCCGTGGAGGTTTTGACGAAGTGGGCGCGGGCGTTTTTGGAGAGCCTGCATGCCGTAACTTTTTCGTCATCGGTCAGAAGGCTGGTCTCGAGTATTACCTTGACCGTCTTTCCGCCGGCAGCCCTTACGACCTGTCTGATATCTTCTTCTACGATCTGTAAATTGCCCGACTTAAGAGCGCCTATGTTTATGACCATGTCAATTTCGTCGGCGCCGTCGGCTATAGCCTGGACGGTTTCGCAGGCTTTTGCGCTTGTGGAAGTGGCTCCCAGAGGGAATCCGACTACCGTGCATACCATTACGCCGCTGCCGGCGAGTTTTTCGGCGCAATATTTGACCCAGCCGGGGTTTACGCATACCGAGGCGAATTTATATTTTGACGCTTCCGAGCAAAGCTTGTCGATATCGCTCTGTTTGGCGTCGGGTTTTAAGAGCGTGTGATCTATCATTTTAGCGAGACGCGCGTCGAATTTGCCGCCGAGCGCTTCCACGCCGGGGTTCGATGAAATTCGGGCGGCGCCGGTGTCTTTTATTACGTTTACGGCGTTTTCTCTTTTAACCACGCAATGGCCGCAGGACATGCAGCCTGAAGGAGCCGTGCATGCGGACTGAGCTTGGCCGCCGGGATTTCCGGTTAAAGCGGAATACGGATAAATTTCGCCGCAGGCTTTTTCGAGAGCGCCGCAGATTTGATTGAGCGGAACCACCGAAACGCCGAATTCGCTTAATTTAGCTATCTTCTGGTTGATTTCGCGCATGATGGCCGGTCTCGTGTCGCCGATCTGGCTGAGAAGCGGTTCGGCCGAAACAATCAGAGGCTTTTTGGAAATCATGTGCCATACGAGATAGTTACATACCATCGAGTCCGTGTTGAGGCTCGATATGTGCGTGAGGGCCGATAACGACATAAAAGCGAGCACTACCGCGTCGTACTTATTTAAAAATTCGCTGCGGTCGCTGTACTGAAATGACGTGTAAATGTTTGCCGCTCCGGTTTTGGACGCGAGCTCGCTTCTGTCGAAAACGGCTTTGGCGCCGTCGGATAAAAGGATGTCGTACTTCGCGCCGGATAATTTTTCAATTTCACGGTAAAAAACTTCGCGCATATTGGATACGCCCGTTAAAACTACGAGCACGTTTGCGCCGCCCTGCTTTAACGAAGGAGCCGCTCCGGCGGAGGCCGGCTTTGCCGAAGGCTTGTTGAACGTGCTCAGAACTTCGCGGGTAATGAGCTCGATTAAATTTTTATTATCCATATCGAATAATTCTCCAACTTCAAAAATTTTGCGGAACTTCATCCGCCGTTAATTTAAAGATAAGTTCGAATTATTCTTCTGAAGGGAGTATTTTTTCGACGTCGTCGTGCGGGGAAGGTATAACGTGTACGCCGAGAAGTTTTCCGACTTTTGCGGCAGCCTGAGCGCCGGCGTCGGTGGCGGCTTTAACTGCGCCTACGTCGCCTCTTACCATGCATGTTACATATCCGCCGCCGATTTGCTTCCAGCCTACGAGTTCGACGTTAGCGGCTTTAACCATTGCGTCGCCGGCTTCTATCATGGGGACGAGACCGTAAGTTTCAATCATTCCGAGAGCTTTTTTCACAAAAATCATCCTTTCAAACTTGAAATTATTTATTTGATTTTATTGTTGTTCGTTCAGGGGCCGTTTTTAAAAACGGCTTAATTATTTTTCGGGCGCGCTCCAGCCGTCGAGATCTACCGTATCTATAACTCCGACGATCACCAGGTTGACCGGCATTTTATTTCGTTTTAAAACCATTTTAGCCGAGCCGCCTTCTTTTAGCAGCAAAACCCTGTCGCCTTCTCCCGCGTCGACCGAATCGATCGCTACGAGAGGCTTTCCGATAGCGTTGCCGGAAATGTCCGTTTGCTTTACCAGCATCAGCTTTAAACCTTCGAGGCTCTTGTTTTTTACGCTCGATACTACGTTGCCGAGCACTTTGCCCATGAACATTTAGAATTCCTTGTTTTCGAGTCCGCCGTCGGCGGACTTTATTTTAAATTATTCTGTTGAGCTTTGGTCCGTTTTTTATTTCGTCGATGATACCTACTATTCCCATATCTGTAGGGGTATTGGGTTCGTCGAACGCCAGGGTGGCTTCTCTGCTTTCTATCACCAGCACTACCTCGTCGAAACCGGCTCCCACTGTATCTACCGCTATAAACGGCGGTCCGATGGGCTTCAGCTCTTCGTCGAGGGGTTCCACCATTAAAAGCTTATGGCCTTTGAGCGTTTCCCACTTGCAGCTTGAAACCATATTTCCGCAAACGCGTCCGAGTATCATTGGTAAGACACCGTGATTCCTTTTTTGCGAGCCATATCCAGCGCGAGCGAAGTTATAAGCGTGCCTTTTTTTACGATAAGCGTAGAGCCTTCGGCGCAGTTGTTTTTTATGTGGTCTTCGCATATAAGCGCCGTGGAGCCGCAAGCCGTTTCTGGCTGCGCGGCGGACCCGGACGACGAGCGGCCAAGAGCGGCCATGACGCGTTCTACTATGGTCGCTATAAGCTGCTGCGGGGAAGAGGCTGCGCCGCCTGAATAAGCGGTGATTTTATCGACGCGTTTCTGATGACGTCCGCCTTCGAACTTCGTTTCTAAGAATACGTCTACGAGCTTTTTGGCGAGGCCCACGCCTACCGCCTGAGAGCCGAGGCACATTACGTTGGCGTTATTGTGTTCGCGGGCGTTGCGCGTTACGAACAGCTCGTTGCACGTGGCCGCGAGAACTCCTGGCACGCGGTTGGCGCACATCGCCGAACCGATGCCGGCGCCGTCCACCATTATGCCGAATGCCGCCTGGCCGGAAGCCACGTATTCCGCTACCTTAAAAGCAAAATCAGGATAATCGCACGCTTCGCGGGAGTTGGTCCCGGCGTCGTATACGTTATGATTGAGGCTTTTAAGATATTCGGCCAGAACGCATTTGAGTTCGTAGCCGCCGTGATCGGAGCCAATGACTATATTCATGATCGATCCGCCTTTAATTCAAAATATGCTTTTTTGAATGCTTTAGAGTCGACAATTATTTGGCGTCTATCTGAGGAATTAATTTTTCGGTTTCCGCGTGCGGTCTGGGAATAACATGAACGTGAAGGAGTTCTCCGACTCTCTGGGCGGCTTGAGCGCCGGCGTCGGTAGCGGCTTTAACCGCGCCTACGTCGCCTCTTACCATTGCGGTTACCAGAGCGGCGCCTATCTGTACCTGGCCTACGAGCGTTACGTTAGCCGCTTTTACCATGGCGTCCGCGGCTTCTATCGAACCGATGAGCCCTTTTGTTTCTACCATGCCTAATGCTTCTTTAACCATTGTTAATCCCCTTTCAAAATTTACTTTTGACTGAATTTATTTTTGCCCGTTGATGGCATTTTTTTTATGCGATAATTATATTATTTATTTTAAAAAAAGTCAAGTAAAAACGATTTTTGACCTTGTAACATTGTTTTTTTTAATGTATAATATGCCGTAGAGAAAAAACATTAACGATTGCAGCGTTTATCGCGTACTAACACATTGGGAGGAAGTAATGGATAAAAAAGACGTCCCCGCTTCAAATATAAAATCCATATGGCCGCGCAAGGACCCTTTCGCCAAACCGGATAACAAGGCCCAGCAGGATGCCGCATCAAAAGACGCGGCCGATAAAAAAAGCCGTTTCGATAAGGCTGAGCGCGATGCCGCCAAAGAAAGCGCCGACGCCGATGCCAATCTCGAAGAGCTTAAGGCGCGCGGAAAAGTGCCTACCGTCATTAAAGTAATAGACTTTACCGGCGGCGCCGACGGTAATTTGCTTAAAATGAGCGTAGCCGTCAGAAATTGCGGCGACGCTCTCGCGCGTGACGTAAAGGTAAAGTGCATAGGCAATCCAAGGCTCAGCCTTATCACAAGCCCGATGTCCACCGTCGGCGATATCGTTCCGCGGTCCAAATCGATCGCGCAGTTCGTTTACGGTATGCCCGACAACTATTATGAAGAATACGCCAATTTCGCGGTAAGCGCCGAAGCGGAAAACGCCAAGCCGTATTCCCAGCTTTTCACGCTTAAAACCGGACGCCGTATAATGACCGCTACCGAGGCCATGGAAAAAATGCAGGCCGAGGCCCGTCAGAAAAGCGGCAAGAGCGATAAAGACAAGCATTAAAAACGATTAAAGTTTTTTTATGATAAAAAATAATGGAGGAGCTTTCACGATGAAAAATATAATAATAGGCGTCGCCTCTCTTCTGATACTTCTTGCCGTAGTCGCGGCCTATCAGCTTTCAAAATGGTTCGGCGTTTCTTCGGGCTCGAAAATCCAGAACTATCAAAACCCTAAATCGGCCGTGCTGATTATGGATATGCAGAAAGAGTTTTCCGATACTGCCGAAAAAATCATCGATGAAGTCAATAAATCGGTAGAAAGGCTTTCCGCTAAAAACGTCATGCCTGTTTATATAAAAACTCAATATCCGTCATCCGATCTCATCTTGAATTTCATACGCAAAAACTCGGCCCTTGAAGGCTCCGCGGGAGTGGATTTCTGCGACCAGGTTAAAATAGCGTCAGGCGATATATTCACCAAAGACAGGATGGACGCTTTTTCTAATCCCTCGCTGGACGAGTTTTTAGTCAAAAATCAGGTGGATTCGCTTTATATAGCCGGTCTCGACGGCTGTTACTGCGTCAATAAAACCGTCAGGGCGGCCCTTAACCGGGGCTATAAAGTAACCATAATATCCGACGCCACCGCTTCTAAAAAAGAGCCGGAATTTTCAGCCGTCAAAGAAGAGCTTAAAACCGCCGGTGTTAGCTTTATAAGCGTTTCCGATTTAACAAAGCAATAAGCCTGACTGCGTGGACGGTTCAAATGCTCGCTTGTCCTTATGAAATAAAATCAGCCGCGCTCATTATTTCGCTGATATTTTTTACGGCCGCTTTTTCTTCCGACGCTTGCGCTTATCAAATAATCAGGGCGGATGAATTCGCCGGCGGTTATACCGGCAAAGCTCATTCTATGGCCGATTCACGCGGTTACGCCGAAATCAAAATATTAAAAAGCGTCGCCGCGGGAGCGGCGGGCGGAAAATACCGGCCGCTTTTTATCGTAGAAGGCGGAGAGACGGAAGCCGTAAAATTTCTTGACGGTAATGGCGCGCGGAATATAACAAAAAAAACGTCGCAAAATTCGCGCGGCGAAAAATGGGATTTTCTGGAGTTTGAAATTGGCGGAAAAAAATCGGCCGCCGAATACCATGTTTTCGGCGAAGATATGCTCCGGCATATAATGCTTTGCTATTCTTTCGCCGCAATTCCGCCGGACGGAATTATCGGCGTTCTCCGCGAGAACAGCCGCGATAAAATATTTTCGGGGTTTTACAAAAGCCTTAAAACGTTGGGCCCCGCCGATTACGGAATAATCGGATACCGCCGGGCCGTCGTGCGCCATATTTACTGGCGCATAAATGCCGTGAGAAAAGCGGAATCGCTTAATAAATTCATAACGTCTTCGGGCGGGGCGGCCGCCGCGGCCCACCGCCTTAAAATCGAGTCGCTCGCGGCCGCCGGCGTAAAAGCTTATCTTGATAACTTTATTCGTATGCGCCAGACTGTTTCGTTTATTAGCCGTATAGAAACGCAAGCCGAATACGGCCGATTTTTTAAAAACTCTCAGGATTATTACGAACTCGACGCTTTCGAGAAAAATATTCTTTTTTTTGAAGAGTTGATAGTAAAAAAAAATAAATTCGGTTTACTTTCGAACATGCTGAGCGGGGGAGCGCTCAAATTTCGCTCGCTCGAAGGCCTTGCCGGCGAATATTTCAACGAGCTCGAATTCGATATCAGGCGCATCTCCTTTAAAGATTCGTGCGGCCGCGAGAAAAAAATCCTGGTTTGCGAGCATCCTTACGGCGCGAATTCGTCGGCTATGGCTACCGCTATGGCGAAAGCAGGGATCAAAAAAATAATTTTCTACGGCACCTGCGGCTTTATGTCGCCCGCCCGAAAATACAGCGTTATAATTCCCCGTCAAATTATGCACGGCGCCGCCGATGAAAGTTATTCAGCCGCCGAAGTTAATAAAGCCCCTCTTCATGCCTTTCAAAATTCCATTTACTCTAAGGCGAACGATATAGCTACGGCGGCGTCCGAAATTCGCGCAAGCGAAGGCGCAGGAACGGCTGCCGGCGTAATTTTTACAGGTAAGCACCGCTCCGTTTTTTCTCCGCTGGCCGAAACTATGGAATTTATAAACGGATGCCGGGCTGGCTTTATAGAAAGCGTCGATGTGGAGGCCGGCTGCCTGTTCGGCGCGCCGGATACCGAAAAGGTCGAAAAAGCTGCTATTTTTATAGCTTCGGATTTTCCCGGGACGCCTTCGACTCTCGAAAACTGGGAACGTGAAAGCGGCGATTATATAAAGGCCCAGATGAAAGTTCTCGATCTCATAATAGAAGATCTTGACATAAAAGAGATATTGCTGAAATAGCCCGTGCTATGCTTTAAGAGACTTTGGATTTCATGCCGTCGATATAAAGAGTGGCGCGGTTTCTGCCCGCTTCTTTAGAATTATAAAGCGCTATGTCCGCGCATTTTATCATTTCATCGACGTCTTTGAATTTAATATTGGCGGTTTTATCGTTGCGGTTCACCACGTAAGAGGATATCCCGATCGAAATG
>JAKPTH010000555.1 GCA_029571125.1 bacterium | reverse complement strand
CATTTCGCTCGATGCTTTTGTTTTTCGAAACAGGGTAGTTCATGATGTTTTTTCTATCATAAAAATAATATTTATAATATCTTTCCATTGCTTTTAATCCGAGTAAGTCGTTATCGAATTTTCCGGGATTTTCCTTGTATTCGTTGATGATCCTTAAAGTGATATCTCTGCCGCTTTTTATATCTTTCAGCCTTTCCAGATTCTCGTTTTCAGGATTTACAATTATCACTTTTCCGAGTTTTGGCGACAGTTCACCGTTTCGATTGCATCGGCCAGCCGCCTGCGTTATGGAATCGAGCCCAGCCAGGTATCTTATAACCACGTTAAAGTCTATGTCGACTCCCGCTTCGATCATTTGCGTGCTTACACAAATTACAGGCTTCTTGTCAGAAAGCATATCTTTCAATTCTTTGATAACGTTCATTCTATGGGCCGGGCACATGTGCGTATTCAGATGAAATAAGTTTATGCACCCTATGTTATTTTGTTTAATCAGTTTTTCGACTTCTTTAAAAAGTCTTACTGACGAAGCTTTTGTATTTACGACCACAAGAGCGTTCCCGGAGTTTCGAACTTCTTCATAAACAAGGCCGGCTATCACATCGTCTGAATATCCGGAACTGTTTATTTTGTTAATAACTTCAACTCTTTTTAACTTTGAATATATTTCATAAGTATTTTTTATTATTTTTCGTTCTGGATCAATCGGAAGAGAATATGCAGAAGGTTCGACACGATCGAGCAGAGGCTGAGTGGCGGTACATAATACAACTGAGGAACCACAGCCTTTTACAAGAAATCTCATTGCAACGTTATACATATAAACGAAATTCAGAGGGAGGGTTTGAATCTCGTCGAAAATAATAACTGAATTTGAGAGTTGATGCAAGCGCCTCACATTTCTGGTGCCGTGTCCAAAAAGAGTTTCAAAAATTTGGACCATTGTTGTAAAGACTATCGGAGAATCCCAGTTTTCCGCAAGCAGCTTCTGGCGTGTATTTTCTTCGTCCGGAGTAAGATTTGAATGATGTTCGAGCACTACATTGTTCGTGTATTCGCCGCTTTCCATCTTTTCTTCGAATATTTCTCTGGCCACCTGAGCGTTTTGATCGATAATAGACGTGTATGGAATCACATAAATTATCCGATCCATTTTATTTTTATTAGCGTGGTTTAATGCGAATCGCAAGCTGGAAAGAGTTTTTCCGCCGCCAGTGGGAACTTCGAGCCGAAAAATACCATTTGAACATTCCGCCGCATCTTTACAATTATCCGATATTTCTTTCCTGATTATGCTAATGCCATATTCATTTTTATACTCACTCAATTTGTTTTCTAATTTCTCTATCAATATTGACCACAAAATATAATTAAAATTATTTCTAATTTTAGTATTTTGTTTGTGCTCGAAATCGGAAGTGTTAAGGCGGTCCGCATCGATCAAACAACTAAATAAATACCTGATCAACAATCCGGTTTTAAATGCCACTGTTTCTGTGTTATCGTTTTTCTTTTCTACAATGCTTTCAACCGCTTTACAATATTCGTCTATAATGGCTTCGCTTTTGATTATCTCGTTGATTTCATCAATAATTTTATTGTCAATGTTTGCTTTTGCTTCATCGATTCTAGATAATTCTTCAGTTTTAAGCATTCTTCTGGTATAAAGGTCTTTGCCATCTGGCGAAAGGCAGTCTATCAAGCCTGAATGATGCGAAGCTATTACCAATGATAACAACTGCATTATCGATTTTCGACGTGGATCACAACTATTCATACCCTGATAAATGTATTGAGCACCGGCAGTAGAATGGTCGATTTTGCCTTTCATTTCTTTCGAGTCAACATATCCATCTGCATCGGGATCTACTTTTCCAGCCGCAGAACGAATATAGTCAATAAAAACTTGAGTCGCTTTTCCAAAATCGTGCAAAAGGCCAATCAACCTGCCGCATTTTTTAAGCCCTATTTTAGACGCGAATTTTTCTGATAATTCAGCAGTTCCAGTCAAATGATCAAAAAGACTTTGCACTGAACAGTCTGATTCTCTTATATGTGCAATAAATTTTGGTTCCATAATTTCCTCTATATGCTATCTATCAGTCTTTCCTTCTCTCATAAACAACGAAATATCCAGGCAAAGGCTGGTAAATAAAAAGAGTGCAAATCAGTATTATGGAGCTGAACAGCCAATAAAAAAGGCCGAACTGTTCGGGTAAAATAAACTTTACAGCCCAGCCCTGACGATTATTGTCTAACAAATTATTCTGAAGTTTAGTCTGCGGGCTGTTAAAAAATGCCATTATCCCGCCGAAAAAACCAACGCTTTCAACTTTGTTTTCAATAAACATAGTCGCTCCTTAATTTTTATTAGGTGCAAATTTATGATTATTATTACTAACAATTAATTTATAGAATCACATCGTACAACATTTTATAATAAAATTCAACTGTTTTTTTGTTTGTTTTATTTGGTTAATTTTTTAA
Source organism: bacterium (assembly GCA_029571125.1). GTDB lineage: Bacteria > Muiribacteriota > UBA9980 > UBA9980 > UBA9980 > UBA9980. Next base: position 8,399 of record JAKPTH010000555.1, on the reverse strand, counting down.
CCCTTTCCAGATAAGTTGATTTACGATAGCGCCATCAATGAAACCATAAAGTCGATTTACCGGAAGGCCATTATTGCTGCGCAGACGCGCGCATGCGCGCGTCTGCAATAAAAGAAAAGAGTATAGCTCAATTAAAGCGGCGGCAGAAAAGTCAGCGCTCCACAAAAATAAAGCGTCAGGCAAATCCGGGGTTGGAAGGGATTTTAAGGGAAGGTAGGGGCCTTTGGCACCTAGCCTTCCCTTATCAAAAAAAGAATTTTAATATCCACTTTTAATATATGTTTTTTAGAATATACTAATTAGCTTCGTTCAGCTTAGCTTCCAACGTATCGAAAGGCTCTTCGCGGTTGGCGGCGGCGACGCTAGATTCGTCGAGGCGGGTTACTGTATATGAATCGCCCAGAGCGGAGCCGGCGGAGACTATATTAACCCGGCCGTTGAATTCGACGAAAGCTTTAATGCCTTTTTTAGAGTCGAAATAATAGCCGTTATAAACGAGTTTTTGTGAAGATTCGCGTCTGGCAGGCGCTTTAGCGGCGGCGGATTTGAGAGCTGTTTCTTCGCTCGCCAGAGCGGTTTTGGCGGCGCCGTCATCCGGCGCTGTTTTTTTTACGGCGCCGGTTTTATCGGCGGCGGTGGATTTGAAGCAATCGGCCGAAAAAATATCGGCCGGGATGTTTTTACCGGCGGGAAGCGCAGCGGGCGAAGGGATGATTTTACTGAAACCGGCTATGGCGGTCCGTTCGCCGGGTTTAATGTTTTTAAGCGAAACGAAAGAGTAAAGTGAATATTTGATTTCAGCGGCCACATCGCCGGAGGCTCCGGCGGAGGATATTACGGGCGATATTTTAAGCGAATCGAGCGAATCGATAAAACGCTGGTTTTCGATGCGGAAAATAAAATTTTTAAAATCGGCGTAACGGCCTGAAATTGAAATCGTAAAAGCGGTTTTTTTTAAGTTAAACAGAGAGTAATTGTTTTCCTGAGAAGTTTTATGGGTAACTGAAACAAGCTTGAGTTTGTGTTCTTTTGCATAAGCGTCGATCTGCGAATAAAACCCGACGAGGTCTTTTTCATTGAAAAAGCGTGGAAACAAATCGGCCGCGGCGAGGTATAGCGATGCTATATCGGCCTGCTCGCGGGCGCCTTCGTGCGGCAAGGCGGTTTTCTTTTCGCCGCGAAGGGCGGCGCAATTATATGCCAGAATTATGGCTACAACCAGCAATATATAATTAATTTTTTTTATCATCGTCACCACTTCTATCCGCGTCGAAATTTATGGTAAAATTGACGCCTTTATAGCTTTTTCCGCCGTATAAAAATTCGCCCGCCCTCGTTTCGAAACTGAAATTCGAAACGCCTTTCTGTTTTGAAATATAATCGCTGAAGTTAATGAAAAAACTGTTGGCCGGTGAAAAGCCGGTTATTCTGGCTGATATCTTTTTCAGCCCGGAAGCTTCGCAATGAACGCAATCGATGAATAAAGACGGCGAATAAGCCTTTTCGATAACTGAAAAAACCGAAAAAGGCGAAAGCCCCGAAAAGCAATTGATATCGAACAAGTCCTGAGAAAGTCTTTTTAAATAATTAGAATCGCCGGATTCAAAAGCCGTTTTAAGGCCTCGCACGGCTGGCGTATCGAAAACGCGAAGGTCCATGGCCGCCAGATGGCTTTTCGTTCCGGCCGAATGCGGCGGGGCGGTTGGATCAGTCGAATTCAAATGGCGGCAATAAAAAATCAGAGCCGCGTTTACGGCCAGAAGCATTGCTAATACTGCAAAGCCAAGGCCAGAACTCGACTTGCGAGATGATTTTTCTTCTTTAATAAAATTAAAATATACCCTCATAATCACATCCACCTCGCGCACATCGCACTGAGATTAAAGCTCAAATAATCGCGGTCCTGGTTTACATAGTATAAATTATCAGACATTTCTTCCGCAAGCCGCAGGCGAAGATAATAAGGCGCCTCTCCTCCGGCGGCGTTTATAAGCAATAGTTTTTGAGGCTTCGGCCACTGTTTTTTCTCGTCGTTCTGCCAGCGGGATATCTTCTTTACCATTTCATGCATAAGCATCAGCTCCTGCGCCCCATAGCCGTTCTGCTCGCCGCCGTAGTCGCAGACTATCGAAGAGCACATGAAATCGAATTCGAGCCGTTCGAAAGCCGATGACGCAAAAAACCTTACGGCGCCGACCGAATCCGAGGAAATTTTCACCAGCGCAAAATCGCCGGGTTCGTCTTTTATTACGTTAAGATGCTTCAAATAATTAATTTCGTTGAAAAGGTGCGTATCGAAGCAGGTTATTTCTTTGGCCGCTTTACTAAGTGCGCTTTTGATTTTATCGACCCTGGCTTTTTCAGCGGCATGAACGTAAATAAGGCCATTTTCGGCCTCCGAAAAAGAATATTCAAAATTATCGATATTATAGTTTTCCCTGACGCTCCATTTAACGAATTCGGAAAGCTTTCGCCCGTCCTGTATTCGCGGGTTTTTAATGGAGGCGAAATAGCATTTTCGTTCGTCCATAAAAACGCAGGCGCGCGAATTATCGAAAAGATCGCCTTTATTGGCTTTAGCCAGGCCGGCTATAATTTCACGAATATCTTCCTGGGCTGAACTTGAATTTAAATCCGCCGATGCGCAGGATTTTTCGCCTAAAGTTTTATTTTTAAGAAACGGCGCGGCATAAAGCCGGTCTTTAATTACGCTTATTATAATCATAAAAATGCCTTTTCAATTTATTCGAATGTAACCCTGTCTATTTCTTCTATGGATGTTACGGCGGCCCTTACCTTCTCAACCGCGGCGCGCCTGAGAGTTTTCATCCCGGATTCGACGGCTTTGCGGCGTATTAAAAGAGGCGAGCAGCCCTCGATTATCATTTCCCTTATCTGGTCGTCCATTTCAAGGATTTCAAAAATCGCGGTGCGTCCACGGTAGCCGATTTCTCCGCATTGCGTGCAACCCGAAGCGGCGTAAACGACGGCGCCTTTATAATCTTCTCCCATGGCGGCTTCGCTTTTATCGACCGCACGGCACGCCGGGCAAAGCTTTCGCACAAGCCTCTGGGCGACTATGAGGTTAAACGAGGCGGCGAACTGGTAGGGCTCTATGCCGAGGTTCATCAGCCTCGAAAGGCTGTCTATGACGTTATTGGCGTGTATGGTCGAAAACACCGTGTGGCCGGTCAAAGCCGCGTTAACCGCAATCTGGGCGGTTTCCGCGTCGCGTATTTCGCCGACCATTATTTTATCGGGATCCTGACGCACTATCGAACGAAGGCCCTTTGAAAAAGTGAGTCCTTTTTTTTCGTTGACGGGTATCTGGACGATATCGTCCATCTGATATTCCACGGGGTCTTCGATAGTTATTATCTTGTCGCTTATTTTCGCTATCGATTTAATCGCTCCGTAAAGGGTCGTGGTTTTACCTGAGCCTGTAGGGCCGGCGACAAGTATCATTCCGTAGGGGCGGCTTATGGCGGTAGAGAATTTTTTCAGTCCTTCGCCGAAAAGGCCGAGTTCCGCCAGATCGAGCCCGGCCGTCTGCTGGTTGAGGATTCTGACTACGGCCGTTTCGCCGTGTATGGAAGGCAGCACCGAAACTCGGAAGTCCACCGGCCTCGACTCGATCTTCTGTTCGAACCTTCCGTCCTGAGCCACCCTGTGCTCGGCGATATCGAGCCCGGCCATAATTTTAAGCCTTGAAATCATGGCGAAAAAATAATCGAAGGAAATATCGTTCATGATCTCAATCAGAACGCCGTCGATTCTGAATTTCACTTTGCCGCGGCCGCCGTATATTTCGAGATGTATGTCCGACGCGGCCTTTTCAACCGCGTTGTAAATTATAGTGTTAAGAAGTTTTACGACGGGCCTGCTTTCTCCGGCCAGGTCCGAAAGCCGAAGGTCGGCGATCATATCTGTTTTATCGCTTTTATGCTCATGCGCAAAAAGTGACGCTCCGGTTGAATTGAGCATTTTTATGGCGGTATCGATTCCCTCGTCGGACGCCGCGCGGGATTTTTCGCGCAGCCCGGCCGCGAGAGAGTATGTTATGACAGCAAACTTCGCTTTAATTCCGGCATTTTCGGCGAATATCCTGATTTTGTTATAGGCGGCGGTATCGGTAATGTAAACCGAAACTGCGCCCGGCGAATAATCTGCGGCAACCGCCCCGCAGCCGTCGAAAACTTTTCTGTCGTATCTGGAAAAAAACTCGGCGCATCCCGCCTGATTAACGTTAACGGTTTTAAGAAATTCGATTTCGTAGTATCCCGCCAGGTTCGCCGCGAGGTCTTCCTCGCTGAGCGCGCCTCTTAAAATAAGCTCCCGCTCGATAGTGTCGCATGACGAAAAATTCTTCTGGATTGATTTGACTATATTTTCAGCGACGGCGCCTGACGATTGCAGGTAATTTAAAAAGAGCATGCCGTCGTCGAGCGATGTAAGCGCCAGCATTATCTTTTCCCGGTCGGCGCCGCATCTTGTGATCAGCGCGTCGAGCGGGTCGACATTTTCCGCCCTGGAAACCTCCGAGGCCTTGATATACTGCACCTCGCTGATAACGCCGGATTCAAGTAATATTTCAATAATATTTTTTTTGCGTTCCTTAATCTGCATAAGTTAAATACCGCCCATCGTAATTTTTATTATGGGTAAAAAAACGGAAAGTATAAGCGCGGCGATGAAAATTCCTGTGATGAATATTATTACGGGCTCCAGGACTTCGGAAATCCTTTCGATTGAATTTTGCAGGCTCTGGAGGTAGTAATCGTTTATCATGTCTATCATATCTGATATTTTTCCGCTGCGCTCCCCCACGGCGCACATGCGTGCCATCACTTCGTCGGAAAGCTCCAGAGCCGCTACGGCGTTCGAGAAAGAGCCGCCCGTTTTCAGCGTTTCCATGGCGGCATCGCGCTTATGCTGCGCAACGATATCGTTGAGCGCGAACAGCGAAACCGAAAACGATTCTAAAGCCGGAGCTGCAGAACGCAGAAGCGAAGAAAGCATCCCGCTGAAAACGAAAAGATAATAATTATCGATAAGACCGCAAACCACGGGAAAAACTCTCAGAATTTTCACCGCCCGCCTTCCGGCGGCGCGGATAAAACCTCCAAAAAAAGCGGCCGCGGCCAAAAAAACGACGCCTGCGGCGATTTTCGCGTAATGTTTTTTTATCATGCCGCTAATGAAAAAAAGCAGTCTTGTATGCGGCGGTATTTCGATTCTTATTTCATAAAAAACGGCCTCGAAAGACGGCACGACATATAGAAGCAGAAAAGCGAAAACGCAAAAAGTTATGGATATGATGACCAGAGGGTAAAGGGTTATGTTAATCATTTTAGATTTCATCTGATGAGAGTTTTTAAGGTTCTGCGCCAGGATATCAAGAACGCCCGTGAGGTTCGACGACGACTCCCCGCCGGCGACGCATCTGGCGAAAAGCTCCGGAAAGGCTTCCGGATGGCTTTTCAGCGCCTGAGAAAAAGAAATTCCGGAAACGATATCTTTTTTTATGCCCGCCACAGCCGTTTTAAGCATTTTATTGCCGATATGCGCTTCTATGATTTCGAGAGATTCGGGCATGGTAAGGCCTGCTTTTAAAAGCGTGGAAAGCTCTTTGGTGAACAGCATCAGATTGAAATCATCGGGACGCCTGAAAAAATTAAAAACTCCGCCGGGGCGCCCGGAAAGGTTTTCCGGCGTCTCTTCTTTTTCGACGCTCACGACGAAGCCTTCTCCCGCGAAAGCCTTCGCCGCCGAAGTTTCGTCGCCTGCGTCTATAAGCGACGCTTTTTTTTCGCCGTTTTTAAGTAAATAAGTAACTTTAAACACCATATAAATCCGTCATCCGGCCAATTTATCGAGCGCTACCGCCTTAAAAAACACTTTTCTCGCCCTGGCGTCGGCATTTTCAACGGTCACCGCGACTTTTTCACCTGCGCAGAATTTGCCGTGGATTCTGGCCTGGGCCGTCACATGCAGAAAAACTCCGGCTATTTCAATGCGCGCGCGCTCCTCGGACGCCTCTATCACAACGCCTTCGTAAACCATTCCGGCGTTCTGTTTGAGGTATAGGTAAAGCCAGTAATAATGGCTTTCCTGTTCGGCCTCGGATATCGAAGCCAGGGTGGCGTCGAGATATTGCGAAATTTTCCTGACCGCTTCCTCTTCGTAAAAAGGCCTGCCGTCTATTACAAGGCTTTTTATCTGGCGCTGGTTGAGCATATCTATATAGCGGCGAAGCGGCGAAGATGACTGAATGTAGCAGGCCGTTCCAAGCATGCCATGAGCCGAGGGCGCATAAGACGTTTCGGCGAACTGCATATTTCTTCTAATCGCCCAGGCGAGCGCAGCGTCGTAGGTTTGACCCGTTTCGGCGAGCTTCTTGCGGTAATTTTCTATAAGCTGCGGCTCCGGATAAGGCTTTGAAGATTTGAAGCAGCCGCAAGCGCCGGCGGCCGCGAGCAGCGAAGCTGAAAGGCTGTTGTATAAGATCATGAATTCGGAAACTATAACTCCTGACTGCGCGTGCGTTTCTGAAACCAGTTTTATTTCCGGCGAAATCTCATCGAATTTTTCGACGTAAACCTCCGACTTTGGAAATGAAAGGTTGAGGGCGCCTTTGCTTTCTCTTTCTAATTTGAACTTTTCCGCGGCGCTTAAAATCGCCCGGAACTCTTCAGCGCCGAGTCCCGCGCAAGAAAAATTTTCACCGCCAGCCAGTTTTTCATAAATTTCGTCAATTTCGTCATATGAGCATTTTTTACTTATTTTGATAAGCGTCGGCGCGAAGAACCATGATTTGCAGCCGGAGTCGCCGCATTCTACGAACAGCGAAAGCGAAGCGCGGATTTCTCCTTCTTTCAGGCTCAAAAAATCGTTGGTTATGCTTTCGGGAAGGATATCTATTTTTCCTTCGGCGAGGTATATGGCTGAAGCGCGTTCGTTCGCCGTGCGGTCGAGAACGCTTCCTTCGGCAATGAACTCGGAGGCGTCCGAAACATGGATTATTAAAATGTCTTTGCCGTTATGTTTTAAAAGGCTCACCGCGTCGTCGCAGCATTGAGTGTATTCGCTGTCGATGGTTATGGCCGGCGCGCCGCGCAGGTCTATCCGGCGTCCGCCCGAGAAATCGAATTTAAAATCCGTCCGGGCATCGGTGCCGAAAGCCGCGTTTAAAAAATCTTCGGCGGCCACGGGTTTGAATCTTGCAAAATCTTCTCCGGCGGCGACGGCGGAAGCTTCGCTCAAAACTTCAGCGCTGAAAGCTTTTTTAAAATTATACCGGGCTGCGGAAAAATTTTCGTGGCGGCTAAAAATTTTCAATCTGACCAGAAAATCGAAAATTTCGACTTTTTTGTTTATGAGTTCCGATATTGTCTGCTGAAGATCTTTAGCCTTTGAAACATAAGCGGCGTTGTCTTCGAAAAGGATTGAATTTTTTAAAAGTTCTATTTTCTGAGGGTGTTTTTTCACGAAAACTTCGCATGCGTCAGATGCATAGCCGCTGGCTTCGAGTTCGGCCACGTCGCGCGCGAACTCCTCCTGCTGGCGTTTTTGAAGCAGCTCTTTTTCCTGCTGTTCGAGAAACCTCGCAACGTCTTCGTCGGAAGCCGGAAAAAAATAGTCTTCTTTTCTTTTGAAATATGGATTTTTTACGAAAATGTTTCTCACGACGGCGGAAGCTTCGTCGTTGGTAAAGTTAGCCCCGTAATAGGCTGCGGCTATCTCCCTGGCGCCGAACGCCTGCTGGGATTCGAGCATTATCAGCTCGCGGATTTCGGCGAGCGGCACGGACAGAGCCATCTGGCGGCGCCTTTCGCGCATTTCAAGAAGCCTCGAAGCGATAGCGGCCTGATCAGTCTTTTCAGGTATGTGCGACAGTTCGCAATTAATTATTTTACTCGCCGTAATATTGGTTATTTTGTTTTTTTCGGTCACGATACGGAAATTTTCTTTTTTCCGCCCTGCCGCGCTTACCGATTCGACGCTTAAAATATAGCCTAAAACTATATTTCCCTCATCCATGAATTCTATAATATTTCCGCTTTTCATTTTCATCCGTTCACTTTCATGTTATTGATAAGAATACATTTTATCATTATTTTTGGCGATTTGTAAAGCAAAATATAAGCGCGTGCAGCTATTTTTTTTGCAACGGACGACGCATTTCAAAACGCGACTTCACGCATCCTGTTTTTTAAATTTAATGCTTAGAAAATACAACATTTTATTGACAAGATAATATTTATTTGCTAGAATTGACGAAAATAATAAAAATATCCATGGCATGATATTTGAAAAACATTTATGCAAAAAATTTAATATACGTGTAAAATAAAAACGGGGGTAGCAAAATGCCTAAAATATCAGAAAGCACACTTTCT
>JAKPTH010000547.1 GCA_029571125.1 bacterium | reverse complement strand
GATTGCCAGCAGAGGCCTTTTATAAGTTCGCGTCCGCCGCGCGAAAAAACGATGAGGTCGACAAGCTCGGGAAGCGTTTCCTCGGCCTCGCCCCTTACCACATAATCGCATCCAGATTTTTTAAAAAATTCCGCGTCCAGGGCGATAGCCTGCGGTCCGCCGACGATAACGGGGACGCCGTATTTATTTTTCACGTAAAGGCAAAGTTCCTCCACCGCCGTCCTGTTATGGTAATCGCACGAAAAACCGACTGCCGCGATGTTTTTTTCGAAAATATTTTTTTCGAAAATATCCGGCGCCTCCCCCGTCGTGCCGTGAAAGACCCAGGGCTCATAACCCCGGTTTTCAAGGACCGCCGCGAGGTAGAACAACCCCATGCAGTCGACCGCCCCGCCGCCCGCACCGGGCCTTTTTAAATTTAATAACAGGACGCCTTTTTTTTCGTTCAAGTTGCGTATCCCCTTAAAATGGCGCGTACGCCAGCCAGTATTTCTTTTCGAATGTTTTAAGTATATTCATCGCTTCTGCTTGAAAATCGGCCTCGCAGTCGAACATCCGGCCGAACTTTTCCTGCGCCTTTTCTATGAGCTGTTTTAGAGTCATTTTTCCCGTCGAATAAAGAAGAAGCTCGAACTCAAGAGGAGATAGAACGTCTTTTCCGACCGCGGGATAGCCCTGAGAAAAATCTACGTCGTGCCACATTTCCATTATGCGTTGAGGACGCCAGCCCATAATTTCGTCCGGCGCTATATCCTGCGACCTTTTGACGGCGTTTCTCGACATCAGTGTGTAGTAGCCCTTAAGAAAAGGAAGAACATTATATATGGACAGGTACCATACCGACTGCGCGCCGTAATTGAAGTCGCGGAAGCAGTTAATTATGGCCTCGTGCGGCACTCTTCCTTCTTTGAATATCTTCATCATGGTATCGAGTATATGCTGAATGAGTTCGTTCTGTCCGGCCGCGATCTCTTCGCGGCTTAAAGCTGCGGTTTTAGTGACCGGGAAGTCTGAAAAAACCGTCAAACCGGCCGGATCCAATATTTCTATTCCGAATTTTTCAGGGCAGCGAGATATGCCGGTGGAGGGATACGCCATCAGAGGGCTTACCCCGAGTATTATAACGCCCGGAGCCATGTTTAAAAGTTTTTCTGCGAATTTTTTATTCTCTTCGATTATTTCCCTGCTTTCAAAAGGCCCGCCCGTTATGAAAAATCCTATCATCTGGTGAACGCCTTCCGCCGCGGCCGCTTTGACGACAGTTTCGATCTCGGCTGTCGTGATCTTTTTGCCGTAGGCGTCGAGCACTTTCTGGGAGCCCGATTCGATGCCGACCTGCATTTTTATCATTCCGGCGCGGGTCATTTCCGCCATGAGCCCGGGGTATTTGATCAGCTGTCTCATATGGCCTTCGCAAAACCAGACGAAATTTCGTTTTTTTCTTAGCTCGGAAAGCCCGGCGCACAGTTCAGAAACTCTTTCACGAGACATTATAAGCGTGTCGTCGGCGAAGGCTATGTAATTTAAGCCGGGTTCGCTTGCGAGCGCGGATTCGATATGCTCGATGACCCTGCTCACGCTTCGAAGGCGCACTTTGCGCTTAAGGGAGCCTTCGTAGCAGAATTCACATGAAAACGGGCAGCCGCGGCCGGTTTGAATATAAACGCTGTTGCATTCGGGTTTATTCACCCATCTATGAAAAGCCGGAAGCGGAAGTTCATCCAGGTTTTCGATTACCGGGCCAGGTTCGTTTTTAACGAGCGCTCCCGAATCGCCGGCAAAGATGATTCCCGGAAGTTTTTTCCAGTCGCCCGCGCCGTTATAAAGGCATTCGAGAAGGCCGAACAGCGTAAGCTCGCCTTCTCCGTAAACTGCCGCAAGGCAGCCGCTTCCGAGGATATATCGCGCGTCGAAACCGCTCACCTGCGGTCCGCCGAGTATGACTGGCGTTTTATATTTTTCCGAAATAAGGGCGCTCATTTCAAAGACTTCGATCGTGTTTTCGTAATCGCAATAAAAACCGGCGGCCAGTATTTTCGACTTTTTAACTTCATTCTCTATAAAATCCAGGGCGGCGGAAGGCTCGCCCTGAAAAACGAGCGCGTCATAGCCGCGGCTTTCCAGATATCCCGCCAGATAAAGGATTCCGGGAGATTCGTTGGTTATCTGCATGAGGTCGTAATTGAACCTGTGAATATTTAACAGCAGGACTTTTCCGTCCATGATCGCTCCATTATCAATATTTTGTGAATACAATCCAGTTTTTTTTATCGAAATCGCGAAGTATTTCGAAGGCCATGTCTTTAAATTCTTCGAATGCTTCGAAAGCATCCATGAACATCGAGTATAGTCTTTCGACGATCTCGCCGAGCTTGAGTTTTCCGCTGCAATGAAGTATCAGTTGATATTCCAGCGGGGATAAAACATATCCGGATATTTCCGGCGTCATTTCACGCCACGCGACAGCGTTCCACAAGCTGAAGACCCTTAAAGGCCGCCACTCGTAGATCTGATCGCGGGGCGCGCCGCCGATAGTTTCGGCCGAGCTGCCGGTGAGCAGGCTGTATTTTCTGTTAAGGAAAGGGTCCTGCGAATAAACGGCCCTGTGCCAGACGCTCGATATGCCGTATAGCCCGCTGAGACGGTAGTGGCTCATTATCAGTTCGTGCGGCACCTTGCCGTCGACCAAAAGCCTTTTCATGCACGAAACCAGTTTTTCGGTAAAGTCGTATTTGGCGGCTGAAATATCGTATATATCGAGTTCGTTCGTTCGTGAAACGGGAAAGTCCCCGATCGAAGTGAGCGACGCCCGGTCGGCGATCTCGATGCCGAAATCACGGGGGCATTCGGTTATCGCCGCGCCGGGATAAGGCGTAAAAAGCGTAAATGAAATATCGAGCATTCCCGGCGCAATGCAAAGCAGACGGTCGATGAAATTCCACGTCTCATTAAGCGTTTCGGCGGTTTCACCGGCGCCGCCGATTATGATATTTCCGCAAAGCTGTGCGAGCCCGGCGTCGCGGCAGGCGCATACGACCTTTTCGATTTCAGCGAGGTTCGTCTGTTTGCGGTAAAGATCGATCAGCCTGGCCGAACCGGATTCTATTCCGATCTGCATGCGCGCGAGCCCCGAATCTACCATACGTTTGATCATTTCGGGCCATCTGGCGATAAGGCCCGGATGACCTTCGCAGAACCAGACGAAGTCTTTTTCGCGCCTCAATTTTGAAAGTTCAACGCAAAATTCTTCGAGTCTTTCGCGGCTGAGAGTAAAAGTATCGTCGGCGAACCATACGTATTTTATTCCCGGGTTTTCGTCTAAGCTTGTTCTGATTTCGGAGATGACATTACCGACGCTTCTGAGACGCACTTTCTTCGCCGCTCCGCCCATGAAGCAGAATGCGCAGCGGAAAGGGCAGCCACGGCCGGTAAGTATGGCGATATTGGATTTTGGCCCGGTAAGCGAATAAGAACGCTTTTGATGCTTAAGCGAATCGAGGTCGCCTATGGGCTCGCGTTCTGCGGTTGAGATGAGCGCGCCATGAGCGTCGATATAGGTTATGCCCTTTATCCGATTAAGCTCGCCTTTTTTATTAACGATGAATTCGAGAAGTTCGAAAAGAGTTTCTTCGCCTTCGCCTATTGCGGCGGCAAGGGCTTTTGAGCGCAGGAAAAAGTCTTTATCGAGCGCGGAGGCCTGAGGCCCGCCGACGATGACCGGTATCGAAAATTTTTCGGCGATAAGCCCGCCGAAACTTTCTATCAGAGAAACGTTTTCAAAATCGCAGTAGAAGCCGATCGCGGCGATTGGCCGTCTTTCGGACTCCGATTTAAGTAAATTCAGGGCGTCTATGGACGTTCCGGTAAATACCCCGGGTTCATAGCCTTTATCGTCTATAAACGCGGCGAGCGACATAAGGCCCAGGGGCTCGATATATTTGAATGAGTCCTTAAAAAGGGGCCTTTGAATAAAAAAAAGCGGCACGAAAGGCTTTTGCTCTTTTTTATGCGGTTCGCATGTGTTTTTATATTTGAAATCGTCCATATTAAATTATAAAAATGCTATTAATCAAAAACTTTTTTGACAACACATCAAATTAAATCCAGTTTATCACCAATATCATCTAAAGTCAAATAATATTTTAAAAAACAAATGCCAGTAAAAGGTTTCAATTGAAACGACGCACCCGTCAAAAAATATTCGCCGGGCTGCGGCTTTCCGCGTAATAATAGTTGAAAATCAAGGCCGG
>JAKPTH010000518.1 GCA_029571125.1 bacterium | reverse complement strand
ATCGACCATTTCAAATCGTTCAACGACATCTATGGCCATCAGGCGGGCGACGACGTGCTGAGGGCCGTCGGCAAGATCCTGATGGACGAAGCCAGAAAAATCGATATAGTGGCAAGGTACGGCGGCGAAGAATTTATACTTGTGGCGCCAGAAACCGACCTGCCGGGCGCTCTCGGGCTCGCCGAACGAATACGCGAAAAAATAGAGAAAAATAATTTTAAGGTCAAATCTAAAAACGATACTTTAAGCTTGAAAGTTACGGTTTCGGTCGGCGTAAGCACGTTCTCCGAAACGGCTCCCTGCGAAAACGATTCGCTTATAAAAGCCGCCGATGATTCGCTTTATCACGCCAAGCACAGCGGCCGCAACCGGGTGTGCTATAACGAATCAGGAGACTTGAAACAGTTCAGGAGAAATCAATGAAAGACAATTTTAAAAAAACTTTAGAAATTCTCCATGAAAACGAGCAGCTGAAAAAAGAGGTTGAAGCTTTAAAAGCCGCGCTTGCAGACCGCGAGCTTGATCTGGGCCGCAATAAAAAGGGCAAAATGCTTCTTTCGCTTTTAAATCATGAGCTCGAAGACAAAATAACCAATATCAACCTTGTAAACGACGTTATAGCCAATATTAAAACGGTCGAAGATCCGGGCATCATCTGGCGTGAAATGTATAAAATCATCCAGAAAACTATCGATTACGATTACGCGGCGCTGTTTCTGACACATAATAATTCCGTCTTTTTTCATTCCAAACGCCGCGTCGAAAATTATTTCTTGAATAACATGCTCGATATGATCCGCGAAAAGTACGCTAATATCGATCCAGAATTCGATCTTACGCATAAACTTAAAGTGGTTAACGCCGCCGAGCTTCAAAATGCGGTTCTGCCTGCGTCAAAGATAGATTTTGTCACGGAGCTTATTTCGACTCCCCTTACGATTAAAAATCACAATATAGGCCTGGTTTACCTTTTCTCGCACAAGGTGCGCAAGCTACAGTCCGAACAGATCACAAATTTTTCGGTCATCGTTAATAACGTAGTGGCTTTTATTTATAACGCCATATTGTATGAAAATATATTAACGGCGCAGACGTCTCTTGCCCGAAACGTCCAGTCGCTTAAAAGTCTTCTCGACGTCACGCGCGCGATGAGCTCGGGCCAGATGAGCTATGAAAAGCTTATCGAATATATACTCGATATGGCCATTCACGAAGTCGGCGGCGACGGCGGCGCGCTTCTGCTTCTCGATAAAAAGAGCGATGAGCTTTATATAGAAGCCGCCCGTAACCTGCCGGAAGAAATAGACCCTAAAAAAATGCGCATAAAGCGCGGCAAGGGAACGGCCGGTTCGGCCGCGAACGAATGTTCGCCTATTATTTCCATTCATGAATCTTATAAAAATACGATAACTCAAACTGAATACGCTAATTATACCGTAAAATTTTTCCCGCCTTTCGGCGATTATTCCGAACGCGCCAATGTCCGTTCGGGCATATCGGTCCCTCTCGTTTCGGCCAACGAGCCTGTCGGGGTAATTAACGTCACTTCGTCGGCAAAAGTTTTCGATGAGGCTGATCTGGAAACCCTTATGCTCTTCGGAAGCCAGGCGGCCAACGCCATAACGGTTTCGCAGCTGAACGTGGTAGAAAAACAGCGGATAAACGAACTTTTAAAACTCAACGAAATCGGCAAGGCGCTCAATTCAACGCTCAAGCATACCGAGATATTCAGGCTCGTAATGGACGCGCTTTCGGATCTTATGGACTTTTCGGTAGGCGCTTTTTTTATCGAAGAAGACATCAACAACTTCAAACTCAATATAATATCGAGCGAAAACCTCAGCAACTCAACTATAGACAGCGTCTGCGACATAGTCATTAATTCTTACAGCGATATGACCAAGAAAAACGTCGCGCGCGACCATATTTCAATAGATTACGAAGTCAGCGAAGGTTACGAAGACATAGAAGTCAAATCGCACCAGATAAAGTCTTACCTCGTTCTTCCGCTATTCATTAAAGGGCAGATAAAAGGGTTGCTCAACGTCAGCTCTACAACCGAAACGGGCTTCAGCGAAGATAATATGCGTACGCTTTCGACTTTCGCTTCGCAGGTGGCCATAGCCATTGAAAATTCACGCTCATACGAGCTTATGGAACGAAAAGTCAAGGAAATGTCCATGCTCTTCGAAGTTTCGCGCACGCTCACTTCCACCCTCG
>JAKPTH010000517.1 GCA_029571125.1 bacterium | reverse complement strand
CAGTCAATGATATTTGACATTACTGTATATTCTGGACCTGCTCGCGGATTTTTTCTATTTCGGCTTTAACTTCTATCGCTATTTTAGTGATATCGGTTAAATTGGTTTTGTTCGAAAGAGTGGTTATCTCGCGGAAAAGTTCCTGGCACAGAAAATCCATTTTTCTGCCGATGGTAAGGTCTTTGTCGTCGCCTTTGAGCATGGTTTCAAAGTGCTTTATATGCGTCTGAAAGCGGTCGATTTCCTCTGTTATATCGCTTCTGTCGGCCATCATGGCTATTTCCTGGTTCATCCGGTCTTCGCTTATTTCTATGTTGACCTTGGCGTTTTTTACGAAATTTTCTATTCTGTCTTTAAGCTTTTCATAATAAAGGCTTTTTACGTCTTTTGAATATTTCGTGATTTTAACGATAAGCGACTGCAGGGCTTTAAGGCGTTGAGCTATTATTTTCGAAAGCTTCTGGCCTTCGTTGAGCCTGAATTTATTTAAAGCGTCTATGGCGGAACATATTAATTCCAATACCTGGTCTTTGTCCATTTCGGCTTCGGTTTCGGCCGCAACCAGAACTCCGTTCTGGCGCATGATGCTTTCTACGTTGGGTTCGTATTTAATTTTTAAGTGCTTCGCGGTTTTTGCGAAAGCGTCGTTATAAGCTCTGGCGGCTTCGAGGTCCACTTCGAAAAATTTATTTTTTTTAACGGCGGCCCCGGCTTTTTTTATGTTGTATAAAAGTTTTATGCTGCCTCTTTGAAGCTTCGATTTAATGGTTTCGTTGATATGGTGCTCGAAACTTTCGAGATCGCGGGCCAGGTTGAGTTTTATATCGATATATTTGTGGTTGAGGGTTTTAATTTCAACCGTATGTTCCATGCCATTGACGCTTTTAGTAACGCGCGCATAGCCGGTCATGCTGTAAATCATATTGCTCCTTACTGATGTAATTTATTGAATTATGAAGATAAATTCGCGGTCATAGACTTTCTGATGTCTTCGAGCGCGTTTTCGGCTTCTATTTCGAGAGATTTTACTTTAGAAATGAAATTTGCCTTGATTTCGGGGTTGTCCCAGGTGCCCGAAAGATTAAGCCTTGCGACGGCTATGGAGCTTACCGCGCCGGCGTAGCAGTTGAAAAGCCCCGTTATGGAGTCTGATACCGCTTTTTTATTAGCTATTTCAACGAGTTTCAGCATTATGCCGACCGCGGACAATGCCGTTTCAGCTATTTTAATGGGGACTTCCGTGGATTTTACGGTGGCGGAGAATATAGCTTTTTTTCTGGCGTCTTTTTCGGCGTCGGTCTCTTTTTTCATTTTGAAAGCGTTCACTACGGCGTCGTAGGCGTCTTTATCGCGGTCCATTAAAACGAGAGCCTCTTTTTTTATATCTTCGAGCTCGACCACTATTTTGTGCACGTCGTTTTGCACCGCCGCGAATTTTTCCTTTCCGAGAGTCACGTTCGCCATTAAAAGCGCGCAAGAACACCCGGCGGCTACGTTCATTGCCGCCACCGAGCCGCCGCCCGGCGTTGGATCGCTGCTTGCGACCTTATCGAAAAATTCCCTTATTTTTAATTCTGAAAACATTAGCGTCACCCTTTCATTAAGATTTGCGATAATTTAAAATTTTATCCGGTTTACATACCCTTTTCATACGGCCCATACATTAAGATTTAATAATGCACTTAATACTATGCTCTTTTATTTTGCGCTTATTTTTTGACGGGCGGCTTATTGAGCGGCGTTTTGGGCTTGAGTCCGTAAAGCGATTCGTCTTCGGCGCCGGGCTTGAAATTTGCAGTCCGCGAAGATGCGTTCTGGGCGTTTTGAACGGTTCCATAACGTTTTTTAAAGTCGTCTTTATTATAAGACGCGTTCATGGCTTCTTCGAAAGTTATTTCGTCGCGCGACATAAGCTCGGCGAGCGAATCGTCGAGTATCTGCATTCCGTACTGCTTGCCGGCGAGCATATAATCTTTTATCTGCGTGGTCTTGCCTTCTTTTATGAGGTTGCCGATGGCGTTCGTCATGGTCATGATTTCAAATGCCGCCACCATGCCGCCGCTCTTTTTAGGCACCAGCGACTGCGCTACGACGGCTATAAGGCCTTCGGTAAGGGCCGCTCTCACCTGCGAGTGCTTATCGGCTGGAAATGCGTCTATCAGGCGGTCGATGGTGTTTGCCGCGGAGGAAGTGTGAACGGTGCTTAAGACCAGGTGTCCGGTTTCGGCGGCCGTGATGGCCAGTTCTATAGTTTCCAGATCGCGCATTTCTCCGACGAGGATTATATCCGGGTCTTCGCGAAGCGAAGAGCGCAGCGCGGCCGCGAAAGAGCGCGTGGAAGTATTCAGCTCGCGCTGGGTAACCTTTGATAAGACAGGCTTATGGACGAATTCCACGGGATCTTCGATGGTTATTATATGCGCTTTCCTGTTTTTATTAATAAAATTTATCATGGAAGCCAGCGTGGTGGATTTTCCGGAGCCGGTAGGCCCTGTGACGAGTACGAGCCCTTTTTGCTTCTGCGCGAGCGTTTTGATTATCGCCGGAACGCCGAGCGTATCGAGATCGGGTATTTCGTATGGAATTACGCGAAATACCATGCCGATTCCGCGCATGTCCATGTACATGTTCACCCGGAAACGCGCGAGGCCTTTAATTTCATAAGAAGTGTCGAGCTCCTGCCCCACCTCGAAAGCGTGTCTGACGTGAGGCTTTAAAACCTGATAGGCCAGGTGGCGTATATGCTCGGGTTCGAGAGTCTGGAGGTAATCCTGAAATTCTATCTGGCCGTTGATTCTGAACGTGGGAGGATAGTCAGAAGCGAAGTGTATGTCGGAAGCTTTTTTTTCGACGGCCTGCCTTAATATTTCTTCTATGGTAAGAGGGTATTCGCGCGTTTCATAGACCGGCGTTTCCGCGGCGGAGAAAACTCCGGCGGCGTGATGCTGGACGGCAAAACCGGCCGGCGTTTGAGGCGCGGGCGGAATGAAAGCATGCCGCGCTCCGTCCGTTTGAGAAGTCTCTTGCGTTAAGGCATTCTCCTCGCCGTCCGCGGGATTTGATTTTATAAGCTCCCTTACATGCGCGTTGCCCTGATGCTCGAGTCCCGTTTCGCGTATTTTAAGAAGAACGTCGTTGAGGCCGGCTATGCCGGAACCGAAGCTTACCTTTAAATGCCCGAAGCGCACCAGCTGGTTGAACGCGGCGTTTCTCACCGAATAGCCTTCGTCCGCGAGCGTTTTAATTAAAAATGCCGCTTTAAGCCGGTCGAGCGCGGCGTCGCCGGTGCAGTTTATGCAACGCAGTATCTGTATTTTCTGTCTTTTGGCGGCCGCGCCGAATATCGCTCGCTGGGCGCGAAAGGCGTTACGGGTGTCGAACGCGCCGAGCACTTCTATAAACCAGTAGCGCAGAGTGTCGTTCTGGGTGCGTTCGAAAGCGGCCGGGATTTTATCGGCCACGGCGTTTCCCGAATGTATAAGCAGGTTGGCCGCGTGGCGCTGTATTAAATAATTGGGGTCGGTAAGCGAATCGCACAGCAGGTTGAAAACGGTTTCGTCGTTTTGCTCCGCCAATGCCGAAAGCGATAATATTTTAGTCTCCGTGTCGTCGAGGTTCAGAAAATCCCTTATAGTTGAAAACGCTTTGTCTTTCATGATTTTCTGTATTATTTTTATGGAATGGAATTTGTCGTCGGAGCTGCCTTCTTCTATGTTTTTTTTCAGATACGCCAGGGCGTTTTCGCCCATTTTTTCCATTACGTCGGCGGTCTGTATTCTGATGAGCCAGGAAGGGTCGGCCACTTTAGCCGCTATGGCGGCTATTGCCTGAGGATCGTCTATTTCCGAAAGGGCGCAGATGGCGTAGTAGCGCATTTCCTTACGTTCGGAGCCGAGCATGTTTTTAAAAAACGAATAGGCGTCCTTTCCGAGTATCTGGCCTATTATCTTTGAAATCCATGTTCTGATTTCGATCTTCTCGTTGGAGAATGCGCTTTGAAGCTGCGGTATGATATTTCTGCCGAAAGCTATGAGCGCGGCGGAAGCTTCTTTTCGCACTATCCAGTTTTCGTTGGCCAGCGATTCTATTAGAAAGGATACCGAAGAAGTGTCGTTTATCTTTGCCAGGGCTATTATGAGATGCGCCAGGTAATTTTTGGGATATGAATCGTCGGCCGCCCATTTCATGAGATAGCCCGCCGCGTTGTTCACGCGTATTCCGGAGGCCGTCTGCAGCGCCCAGTAAACGTCGTCTTCGTTTTTAAAGGAGGTTTTGAGCAGGTATTCGTTGATGGTTTCGAGCGTTTCGCGGTTTTTTCCGCCGCAGCTGACAAGAGCGAGGGAAGACTGCTTTCTTACCGCCCAGATTTCGTGATGGAAGCATTCTATCAATTTTAAAATGGAAGCCCTGTCGGCTTTATTTTCAAGTTCGGCTATCTGCTGCGACATTTTTTCGGCCTGCTTATTATATTCCGAGTTTATTTTATCTTCCGCCATAAAATACAGCTCCTCTTATTTTGTATATAACATTGACCCGCCAAACCCGCCGTGGCGAGTTTTAATTATGCCGCGTTACACGAATATTTCGGTTTTAAAAACCTGCTCATATTCGATAGGATCTTTGGCTCCGGCTTTTGCGAAGCCGCGGAGGCGCAGCGCGCAGGAATCGCATACGCCGCAAGCTTTTTCGTTGCCCACGTAACAGCTCCAGGTGTATTTGAAAGGCACTTTAAGCTCCAGGCCGAGTTTGACTATTTCCGCTTTAGACAGGTCTATCACCGGAGTTTCTATTTTAATTGATCCGCCGGCGCGCGTTCCGGTTTTTATAACCTTTTCGAATGCCTCGTAGAATTCGGGGCGGGTATCGGGATAGCCCGAAGAATCTTCGCTGACGGCGCCTATGAATATCTTTTTAGCCCCTATCACTTCGGCCCAGGAAGTGGCAATGCAGAGTATATGGGCGTTTCTGAACGGGACGTAAGTGTTGGGGACTTCCTTCGAATCCAGGTTGGCTTTCGGGACTATCATATTGCGGTCGGTGAGCGAGGATCCGCCTATCTGCTCCAGATAGCTTACGTCGACTATCAGCCTTTGCTCTATGCCGTAATGGTCGCACAGGCGGGCGAAGCAGTCCAGCTCTTTCGCTTCGGTGCGCTGCCCGTAATTAAGATGGAGGGCGGCCGGCTTATATTTTTGCGCCAGAACGCCGAGAGCCGCGGCCGAATCCATTCCGCCGGATAAAAGTATCACGGCCGTATCTTTTTTTTTGCCGGTTTTGTTCATATTCAGTCTCCGTTTGTCAAATGTAATTAATTAATTTATTTGAATCTTTTTATTTGTTATAATTCCAGTAGGGCTGCTGCTTGAAACCGAAAAGGTATCTTGGATTTATAGAAGTGGTCAATATGACTTCCGTGTTTCCCTGCTTGATTTTGAAATTGACTTTTACGAGCGATATTTTTGAGCGCTGGATGCTGTCGTTTATCTTGCCGTCGAAGGGGATGAGGGCGTCGTCGTTGTTATAAGTGTAAGCTTC
>JAKPTH010000139.1 GCA_029571125.1 bacterium | reverse complement strand
TTGAATTTTTTCAATTCGTCCTGCAGAAAAATATATTTTGAATAATCGATGTCCTTGTATTTTGAAGTATGGCTCGAAGGATGCTGCGAATAAGGTTTTATTACAAGATAGTCCAATCCGATTTCTTTTGAGAGCGAGGCGAGTTCGAGGACTGTATCGTAATTGTCGGAAACAAGTAAAAGCTGAGCGCCCAGGGTGCACTTATAATTTTTTTCACGCCTTATGGCGACGCATCTTTTCATGTTTTCCACTACCCGGTCGAAATCGCGTTCGTTAGTTCTGTGTATTTCCGCATAATTTTTAGCCGTTCCGCCGTTTATGCTTACTTTGATCCATTTGCAGTTTTTAACGAATATTTCCGAGTTTTTTTCGTTGAACGGAACCATGTTTGTGGTTAAAGAGGTATCAATACCCACAGCGGCGCAATGTTCGATCATTTCGGGCAGCTCTTTATACAGGGTGGGCTCGCCTTCGCCTGCAAACATAACGCTTTTAACACCGAGCTCCGACATTTCCGTAAGCCGTTGCTCGAGTATGGCCGGGTCGAGGCGGCGATTTTGATATTCCATGAAATCCAGCGCGCAGAAAGTGCAGCGATGGTTGCAAAAGCCCACTGGAGATATTTCAACATATATGGGATAAATTTTTTTTGCGCGTTCGGGATCGTTTCTGGCTTCGAGCCATGATGCTACCCGCGCCGGATGAAATATTAATTTATGGCTATCGATACGGTATTTATCTGACATTTACGCACCTTGCTTGTTAAAAATATAATTGAAAATGAATTAATATGCATCAGCCGAACAATTCATTCGCCAGGTCCCCGCAAGCTTTTTCATACCGATCCGGCGAATCTATGGCGCAGCGGTAGCCGTTAAGGGGGAAGCCGTAGAGAGAGCCTTCGGAAACCAGGCGTGAAAAGATATTTTTGGGAAAGTCGCAAAATTCTTCTGGCGGAATGTAGTCGAGTATTTTTTTGTTGAAACAGTAAAGGCCTGAATTGACCCAATTTTGCTTTTTATCGGCGACTTCTTTTTCGGGTCGTTCTATAAAGCGGACTATTTTATTTTTATCGTCTATCTCGACGACGCTGTTGGATTTTGCGCGCTCGTGCAGGATTATCGAAGCAGCCGCGTCCGGGCGCGATTTATGAAAAGCGTGCAATGCGGCGTAATCTTGAGTGCACACGATATCGCCGTATAAAACCAGGAAATCATCGTATTTATTTAAAAACGCTTCGGCTTTTTTTACGGCTCCGGCTGTGCCCAGCGGCTTTTCTTCGGGGCTGTAGCTTATATTTACTCCGAACCGCCTGCCGTCGCCGAAATGCGCCGTGATTTTTTCCGGAAGGTAATGAAGGTTAATGACTATATTAGTGATTCCGGATTTTGCGAGGTGGGTTATCGTATACTCCAGCAGAGGCTTCGGCCCGATCTGAAGCATGGGTTTGGGAAGGTCTTTAGTGAAATCATGCATCCTGGTGCCGAATCCGGCGCACAGTATCATTGCCGCCGATAATTTTGCGCTCATTCGATTATGCTCCTTAATTCGTCAAGGCCGTTTATGATATAATCCGGCCTGATTTCTTTATCGGGCTTAAAATCGCTTATTATAGCTTTTTGCTCGTGCATGCCGCTTAAAAAATGTATTGTCCTGCATCCCGCAAGATTTCCTGCCGTTATATCCGACATGCGGTCGCCGATCATGTAGCTGGCTTTAAGGTCGATTCCGTATTCGCGGGCCGCCGTCAGAAGCATTCCGGGCTTCGGCTTGCGGCATTCGCAGACAACGCGGTATTTTTCGTCGTTCGCGTCCGGATGGTGAGGGCAGTAATAAATTTTGTCGATAACGGCCCCGGCGTTATTTTTTAAGATCATGCCGCGGAATTTTTCTAAATATATTTTCAGCTCGTCTTCGCTCATCAGTCCGCGCGCCACTACCGGCTGATTGGTGACGACGAATACTTGAAATCCCCTGCTTTTAAATTCGGCTATGAGATCGCAAATCTGAGCGTAAAGTTCTACCGGCTCTAAGTTGCCGGAAACGCCTTTATCGACGTTTATAACCCCGTCTTTATCTAAAAATACTGCGCGTTTTATTTTAATGCACCGCCGTTATTTCGAAAGATATTTAAACCAGTCGCTGGTGGCTTCTTTTATTGTTTCGGGAGTCCACAGCGGCGCCTCGCGCCAGTAATCGATATTTTCGATCATGAGTTTGACGCCTTCCTCGAAAGGCACTTTCGCCGACCAGCCGAGAATATTTTTAATTTTTGAAGTGTCGGCGAAGGTACAGTCCGGTTCGCCCGGGCGCTTGGGAATGTATTCCACGGGACCTTCCAGAAGTTCGACCAGTCGGTTGATCGAATAAGTTCCGCCGCTGCCGACATTGAATATTTCACCGGCGATTTCGGATTTAGCGGCTTTAACGAAGGCGTCGGCCACGTCGGTTACATATGTGAAATCCCTGGTCTGCGCGCCGTCGCCGACCACCGTATAAGGCTTCTGCGCGAGCTTTTGCGCCAGAAAAACTCCGAATACGGCGCCGTAGGTTCCGCAAGTTCTCGAACGCGGGCCGTAAACGTTGAAGAGCCGGAGCGATATAACTGGAAGTTTATAAACTTCGGCCCAGTGCATGGCCAGCTCTTCGCCGAGCCGCTTGGTGAGCGCGTATGGATATTTAGTGCGTATTTCGTCGGTTTCTTTTGTGGGATAGTTGTCCGGTATTCCGTAGCATGAAGATGATGCGGTGTAGAGGAACTTTTTAACGTTCGCGCGCCGCGCGGCTTCTAAAACGGAAAAAGTGCCGTCCACGTTGGATGCGAAATATTTGTCCGGCGTCTGGATCGAAGGGACTATATCGGCCAGGGCCGCCAGATGGAACACCCAGTCTATGCCTTTGAAATGGGCGGCGATGGACTCCAGGTCGCGTATGTCCTCGAAGACGGCCTTTATATTTTGATTTCCTTCGAGGTGTTTTAAATTATCGATCCTGCCGGAAGTTAAATTATCGATTATTGTTACGTGATGCCCTTCTCTTAGAAGTTTTTCGACGAGGTGTGAGCCGATAAAGCCAAACCCGCCGGTAACGAGCGTTTTCATTTTTATTCTCTCCAGTCGCCGGTAATAATATCTAATATCATGTGAAGAAGCGTTTGATGCGACAGTTCTACGAAGCCGTACTTGCCTGAATTGACGTAATAATTGTAATCGCCGCTTTTGCGGAGCGGATTGTCTTCGGAAAAACCGGAAAAAGTTATTATTTTACAGTTCATTTTGCGCGCCCATTCGATGGCTTTTAATATGTTCGGCGATTTTCCAGAGCTGCTGATTGCGATGAGCACGTCTTCGCGGTCGGCGAATATTTCCATCGATTTCTCGAACACGAATTCGTATCCGTAATCGTTGCCGAGGCAGGTCAGAAGGGAGGCTTCGTTAAAACACATCGAGCGTATTTTGCCGTTTTTTGAAAAATCTATGGCTTCGTGGCTTGCGATCGCGGCGCTGCCGCCGTTACCTATGAACAGGAGCTTTTTTCCGAGACCCGAATATTTTTTTATTAAATCGATGGTCTCTGAAACTGCGGCGTCTAAATTTATTTCTTGCATGTCCGAACCGGTTACTTTTACCGTGTTGAGAATATCGAATAATTTTTTGATATATGGCGTAGCGTTCATTCGTCTCCTTTTGCCCGTGAAAGTCGGTTTATGCTGCACAAAGCTATCAGCCGGCTTATGTAATCTTACATAAATAGCGTTAAAAAGTTATCTTATCATAAACACCGTTAGTTGTCAAAATCTTTTTCATATCTATTGCATTTTATCGGCCATTTTTGCTATAATGTCTGCGAAATAAATGCATATAATTTTAATCCGAACGACCGGGTAAAATAAAAAATTAAGTTCAAGGAGAGATTTTAAATGTTAAAAAAACTGCATGAGCTTGTATCGGTTGCCAAATCAAAGGGCAAACGCGTTATTTCGGTTGCCGCCGCGCACGATGAAGAAGTGCTCGAAGCTATCGCCGAAGCCGTCAAAGAAGGACTGGTAAGCCCAATACTGTACGGCAATAAGCAAAAGATCGAAGAAATAGCTAAACATAAAAAAATCGACTTGAGCGGATATGAAATAGAGGATGTTCCCGACGATAAAAAAGCGGCCGAACTCGCCGTTAAGGCCGTAAGCTCGGGTCGCGCGCAGATGATTATGAAAGGCCTTCTTTCTACGAACGTATATCTTGGTGCGATTTTAAATAAAGAATGGGGCCTCCGTTCTACGGGCGTTCTGTCTCACGTTATGCTTTTTGAATCACCCATAGCGGAACGCGTTATGTGCCTTACGGACGCGGCTATGAACGTGGCTCCCGATTTGAAGGGCAAGGTCGCCATCATAGAAAACGCGATATCGGTAATGCACAAAATAGGATTCGAAAAGCCTAAGGTGGCGGTTCTTGCGGCCATAGAGCTTGTCAACGCCGATATGCCGGCCACCACCGATGCGGCGATACTCGCAAAAATGTCCGCGTTGAAGCAGATAAAGGGCGCGATAGTGGACGGGCCTTTCGCTTTCGATAACGCCGTTTCGAAAGAAGCAGCTAAGATAAAAGGTATAGAATCTCCGGTAGCGGGCGATTCCGACATTCTCGTCACGCCCGATATCGAAGCGGGAAACGTCCTTTACAAGAGCATCGCGTACTTCGTAAGAGCTAAAATGGCCGCTATCATAGTGGGGGCTAAAGCGCCGGTTATACTCACCTCCCGCGCCGACACTCACGAAGCTAAATTCCTTTCCATTGCGCTCGCTACGGCAACCGCTTAATTAATAATAAGTTTTCTGATAGCCTGAAATAAAAAAGGAACGCCTGTAAAAGAGTTTAAGCTTTCAGGCGTTCCTTTTTTACCATGATATAAAACCTAATCCCGTTTAAAACCGCCGGCCACCTTTACTTTGAATGAATTATCTTCCCTGTAAATCGCTCCGGCCGTGGGCGCCTGGCGCCGGCGGACTTTTTCCCAGTTGATTTTATCGTAGTTGTAATGATCTATCAGCTCGTTTTTGGCGTTGCGGCCGCCGGGATCGCGCATGAAATTATTTTCTATGTAATATTCGGCCAGATCTTCGTCGCTCGTGTAGATAAAATAAAGCGCCTTCGGATTAAGGCCTGCCGCGGCTTTTTTGAATTTATCAAGCCCCGCGAGCGTATTTTGCGGTTCCGAAATGTTTCGCAGCACCGACGTGAAATGGTCGAAAGACATTGAAAAAACAAGATAATCTCCGCAAATAGCCAGCGAAACGGATTGCTTTTCCCCGCCGGGAATGGGAGCGGAAAAATATTTTTTGCCCATATATTCTTTAACTTCGAAATTTGCCATGAGCTTTTGTTCTACGAGTTTTGCCATGAGCTTTTCGGCCGTTTTCGGATTTTTAAGCTTTAAAATAAACGTGGGCCGGGCTATCCATAAGTTATGCGCTTTATCTTTTGAAATTTTATTTATCATTATCATCTGTCCGGAAAGCATGTCGATTATATCTTCTTTGAGCTTCATGCCGGTCGAGCTTAAAACGGCGGATTTGGCCATAAAATACTGCGCTCTCGATCCGAGCGGCATTTTTTCGAAAACGGCGTCTATGGCTTCGATTATAGCCGTGAAATCGGCCGAAGCCGATACGAAGCTCGAAGCGTCCGCCGGACAGAGAGCCGCTGCGGCCGCGTAGTCGATGTCCGGCCCGGCGAATTTGAGTATGGGGCTTTCTTTTGCGTATTTTAACTCGGAATGCATTAAAAGGCTGCCGTCGGTTAATTCGTGGCTCGCTGATAAATATTTGATTTCTGCGACGCCTAAAGTTTCGAGCGCTGATTGCAGAATTTCGAGCTGAGCTGCTTTTTCCGCCGAGGCGGCGCCGTCTTTATTTTTTTCGCCGCTTTTTTTATCGTTTTTTAGCTCCGCGATGCCTTCTTTTAAAGATTTCATTCCGGCGGAAACGATCGTTTCGAAATTAATGAAAAATCCGCTGCGGCCCGCCGCACGGCATTGCGAAAGATAGTCAAGGAAAACGGGAGTTTCCGGCGACTGCGAGCGAGAATATTCTATGGTTTTTTGGAGGTATTCTTTGCCGGATGAAAAGTAGATGGCGTCGCCGGATATGCAAAAAGCGAAACTGCCTTCTATAAAATCCAGCTTAGGATTTTTACGCGCGGAAGAATCGAACAGAAATTCGGCCGCCGGATTTTTGAACTTGAATTTGACGAAGTATGAATAATCGCTATGGG
>JAKPTH010000504.1 GCA_029571125.1 bacterium | reverse complement strand
TGGAATAAAAAGAGATAAAAAATTCATCCCCTCTAAATTTTTATGTTTTTTATCCGATAACCATCGTATAAAAATAAAAAAATATAAATTTATCAGGGGGTTATACTATGGAAACTTTAAGAAATACCGACGCATTGTCTTCACGTACTCAGAATCTTTTAAACGGCTACTCTTCAAAAAGAAAAAGCGCTCAGCAGAATTCCGAAACCGAAACGAAAAACTACGACGAAGTATTCGCCAGGATATCGCAGCAGACTTCGGAACGTATTAACAGGCTCAAAAGCACGATGAGCCCTGATCAGCTGGCAAAAATAAATATTCAGAAAAAATATTCTCAGCCTATAATTCCGGCAAATATAGAAACTAAAACATATACCGGCGCGGCTGAAGCGCCCGAAGCGGAAGCCGAAACCGCCGCTGCTGTTGCTGAAACTAAAA
The DNA here is from genome assembly GCA_029571125.1 of bacterium. Lineage (GTDB taxonomy): Bacteria > Muiribacteriota > UBA9980 > UBA9980 > UBA9980 > UBA9980. The sequence continues at coordinate 1,343 of JAKPTH010000504.1, read as the reverse complement.
TTTCCGCATATAAAGAAAAAATCGACAATATGGCCGCAAAACGCAACGTGACGGAAAAGTTCAAAAACCGCGACATCGACGCCGAAATTGACGCTCTTATAAGCAAAAAACTTACCGGCGCAAACGGCGAATCGCTTTCGATCCGTTCCGACCTGCCTACAGTAATTAAAAATTACGAAGTAAAGCAGGGCGATACGCTCGCCGGCATTTCCAAAAATTTCTATAAAGACGCCTTTATGTTTAAAAACATATCGACCGTTAACGAAATCAAAGCGCCTTATAAATTGAGCGAAGGCCAGAATCTGAGAATAGTGTTTCACCAGGTGCAGGCCGGCGAAAACGAAACCCTCGAATCCATAGCTGAAAAATACACCCAGAATAAAATCAGCCCGAAAACTCTCGCTAAATTGAACGATAAAGAAGAAATCGCCGCAGGCGACACTCTTCTGATACCCGTACAGTTCAGCGCGGCAGGCGAAGCGCCCGTTCAGACTGCTGAACAGCCCGAAAAAATCCAGCGGTTCCATCTGTCCAAAAATACCGGCGACGCATCGCTCGAAGAGACCAAAAGACAGATAGAAAAATACGCTTCACAGATCGAAAGGCTGAATTTTTAATTTCAAAACGACGCCTTTAACGGCTGATAACCGCCGCTATAATACATCTTAAAACGTCAGGACAGGGACGGCTTGTGTATAACGCTAAAAACTACAAAAACAATATGCTCAAAAAAACGATTCCTTTGATGTCTTTTATATCGATATTGTTCGTTTCGTTTCTGCTTTCGGGCAGCGCGAAGATAAGCGACGGCGGCAAATCGCTCGCCGTCGACTCGCCGCTGGCCGCCATCAGAATTTCATATAAATTCGACTCGATAGCGATAGCGGACGTGCTGAGAAAAATTTCCATCGATTACGGCGTTAAAATCAATTCCAGCGTCGAGATAAAAGGAAGGGCGAGCGGCAATTTCATAAGCGCTCCGCTGGGCGAAGCGCTGGCCGTAATTTTTAAAGATACGGCTTACGGATACAGGCTCGAAAAAGACGCCATTGTAATTGAAAGCAAACGCGGCGGAGCTTTTTCGGTAACCGGCGACCGCATGGGCTTTAAACGGGTCCTGATAGCGCCGGCGTTCGCGCATATAAGCCGCATAAAGCGGCTGGTCGAATCGCTGAAATCGTCTGAAGCCGTTATAAACTGCGACGAAAAAAGCGGAGTTCTCGTTCTGGATGAACGCCCGGAAATCGCGGATATGATAATAAGCAAAGTCAACGAGATAGACGCCGCCGATTCGGGCGAGCCGGAAGTCATGGATACTTTAGAGCGGACCCAGACGAAGCTTT
>JAKPTH010000502.1 GCA_029571125.1 bacterium | reverse complement strand
TCGCTGCTGCTTATAACCACGCTTTTCCGCCTTGCGCTGAACATCTCGTCCACCAGGCTGATACTGCTTCTGGGAGAGCAATTCGACGGTCAGGTAATCAAGGCCTTCGGCAACTTCGTGGTCGGCGGTAATTACGTTGTGGGTATAATAATATTTTTGATAATAACGGTCATCCAGTTCGTTGTAATCACCAAGGGCGCCGGGCGCGTGGCCGAAGTCGCCGCGCGTTTCACTTTGGACGCCATGCCCGGAAAGCAGATGAGCATCGACGCAGATCTAAACGCCGGCGTCATAAACGATGAAGAGGCTCGCAAAAGAAGGCGCGACCTGCAGCGCGAGGCCGATTTCTACGGGGCCATGGACGGAGCTTCCAAATTCGTCCAGGGAGACGCCGTGGCCGGAATAATCATAACAATAATAAACATAGTGGGCGGAATAGTCATCGGCGTTTTCCAGCACGAGCTGTCGGTAGCCGACTCGGCCACGGTGTATACGCTGCTCACGGTCGGAGACGGCCTTGTGAGCCAGGTTCCGGCGCTGCTGATATCTTCGGCCACCGGTATAATCGTGACGCGCTCCGCCTCCGAAACCAACCTCGGCGAAAATATCGCCGCGCAGATGTTCAACGACCCGCAGATACTCTCGATCGCGGCCGGCTCCATGGCCGCGATGGGCCTGATGCCCGGACTGCCGAAGCTGTCGTTTTTTTCGATAGCCGTATCGCTGGCGGCGATCGCGTATTTTATGAACCAGACGCGCGCGCAAAAAGAAGTCATGCAGCAGGAAAAGCAAAAGGAAGAAGAGGTCGAAAAGCAGAGAAAGCCGGAAAACGTCGCTTCACTCTTGATTTCCGACCCCATAGAGCTGGAAATCGGCTACGGGCTTATACCGCTGGTATCTAAAAGCGAAGGCGGCCTTTTAGAGCGGATTCACATGACTCGCAAGCAGATCGCCATTGAAATGGGCCTTATAGTGCCGCCAATAAGAATACGCGACAACATACAGCTGCCCCCTAACGGCTATGTGCTTAAAATCAAGGGAAACGAAGCCGGAAGCTACGAGCTTATGCTCGATCATTATCTCGCCATGGGCGGCGGCCAGGGAATAGAAATACCCGGAATCCAGACCTTCGAACCCGCGTTCGGACTGCCGGCGACGTGGATAACCGAATCGCAGAGGGAGCAGGCCGAAGCCGCGAGCTATATGGTGGCCGACGTTCCTTCGGTAATGATAACGCATATACAGGAGCTCATCAGAAAAAGAGCGCCGGAACTTCTCGGCCGCCAGGAAGTGCAGACCATTATCTCCACGGTGCGCGAAACCAACGCCGAACTGGTCAACGAAATCATCGGCCCCAACGCCATTACCACCGCTGCGTTCCAGAAAATACTGCAGAGCCTTTTATCCGAAAGCGTTTCCATACGAAATATCCTGCTCATTCTGGAAGCTCTTTCAGAATGCGTCCCCGAGTATGTGAAGGACGTGGATTTCATGACGGAACACGTAAGGACGGCCCTGAAGCACCAGATATCCAAACAATACCTGGGAACGGACAATTACATACCCGCTATAACCCTCGATCCGGAGCTCGAAGAGACGCTCATCAATTCCCTGCAGCGAACGGAACGCGGCGCCAACTTTACTCTGGACCCGCAGACCGCCCAGCAGATACTCCAGCATACGATCGACCAGATAAAAATCGCTCAGTCGTCGAGCGTAAAAGCTCCGATTCTTCTTGTTACTCCTGGCATCAGGCCGTTTTTCAAACGCTTCATAGAAAAATACGCGCCCGACGTGCCGGTGCTTTCGTATAACGAAATCGTCGTCGAAGTAAGGGCGATAGGCATGATTTCAATTTAGCGCAAATGGCAAAAATTTAATTTTAAATTTGTTCATTTGTCTTTACAAATGTTAAAAAACCGTTTATAATATTAATGCTATGATTAACCGCGACCAGATATCCAATTTAAGAAAATTATTCGTTGAAAACTACCAGTCCGCCCCGCAAAAAGATCCAGAATTCAAGCCGGCGGACGATTCCAGCCGCAGCGTGCCTGGCCAGATACGCGGCCTGCATCAGAAAATCGCCAGCGCTCAGAACGAGCAGAAAGCCAGAGCATCAGCGGCCAGCGTCAGCGCTCCCGTACGTTCCATCGCGGTTACGTCCGGAAAAGGCGGAGCGGGCAAAACGAATTTCGTAGCCAATCTGGCCATAGCGTTTTCCAGGCTCGGCAAAAAAGTCCTGGTGCTCGACGCGGACCTCGGCCTGGCCAACATCGACGTTATATACGGCTTAAGGCCTAAATACAATCTTTTCCACGTAATAACCGGGCAGAAAAGATTATCCGAAATAATAATCGAAGGCCCGTGCGGCGTGAAACTCGCGCCGGGAGGCTCGGGAATCGTCGAGCTGGCCAATATAAACGAAAGCGAAAGAAACCACTTTCTGGCCGAAATGAGCGAACTGGAAGGTCAAGTCGATGTGATACTCGTCGACACTTCGGCCGGCATAAATAAAAACGTTCTTTGCTTTTTAAAAGCATGCTCCGAAATAATTTTCGTTACGCTTCCGGAGCCGCCGGCCATAGCCGACGCGTACGGCATCATCAAGGCCGTTGCCGCCCAGGACGCCGGCATCGCGCAAAAGCTATATCTGGTGGTAAACAGGGTCACGAGCGTGGTAGAGGCCAAAGACGTTTACGACAGGCTCGCGCTCGTAACGAGGCGTTTCTTAAATATCGCCATAGAAGACATGGGCTATATCTTCGAAGACCGCGTGGTAGCCTCCGCGGTAAAGGCCCAGAGCCCCTATATTCTAGCGAGCCCGGTTTCCAGCGCGAGCGGCTGCATAGAAACGATAGCCCGCAAAATGCTTAACATTGGCGGAGAAAAATACGGCGCGGGCTCCGCCTCGGACCGGCTGAAAAACGGCGTCAGGTCATTTTTTCATAGAATCGGTGAACTTTTTAATTGACAGGTGATAGTTAATGTCATTATCTAAATTTTACGTCGCTCCGAATTATTTCGAGGCGCTGAAAAGCGCAAAAGCGGAGCTGGGCGAAGATTTTTTAATAGTAAATCAGCGCAAAGTCAAAGTGGGAGGATTTTTAGGCATCTTCGGCGGCCGCGTCATGGTCGAGCTGGAGGTCCGCGTAGAAGACGACCCGCAGCCTGCAAAAAAATCCGCCAGGGCAAGGGCGGGTTCTAACTCGAGCCCCGCCGCGAACTCTAATCCCAACCCGGCGATCATCTCGAAACAATCCAACGAATTCATAGATCCCCGTTCCGTTTATTCTCAGGTAAGGCAGCAGCCGGAAATCAACGCGCGCACCGATTACTCGCAGAGCGCGGAAGCGGTTCTGGCCGCTCAGTCTTTTCAGCCGCGCCCCGCGCCGGTGCGCGAAGACAACACCGACAAGCTCATGGATATGATGCGCACCATGCAGCAACAGTTAGATACGCTCAACAGCAAAATGGCGAAACAGCCGCAGCCGCAGCAAATCATAGTATCGCCGCCTCCTTCGGGCGCGTCCAAAGGCGCCATATACCCGCCCAACCTTCAGCGAGTATACGAACTTCTCTACCGGGCCGAATTTTGCGAACCGCTCATAAATAAAATAATGATCGACATGCAGAACATACCCGAAGCCAGCAAGGACGACTGGGAAAAGCTAAAAGAGCACCTCAGAATCAAACTGATGGGACTTTTTAAAACGGCGCCGCAGATATCGCTCAACGACGAAGCTGAAGGCCGTGAATCGGTCGGGGACGCTCCGGCCGCCGGCAAAATGCCCAAACTCGTCGCTTTCGTGGGCACTACCGGCGTGGGCAAAACCACGACGCTGGCAAAAATAGCCACCAATCTTGTTTTAAGGGCTAAAAAAAAGGCGATGCTTCTTACCATAGACACTTACAGGGTAGCCGCCACCCATCAGATATCCACTTATGCCGATATCATCGGCGTTCCTTACGAAATTATTTATAAAGAATCGGATTTCCTTCCCTGCATCATGAAGCACCGTGACGTAGACGTAATTTTAATCGATACGGCGGGCCGGAGCCAGCGAAACAATCTGGAGGTCCTCGAACTGCGTAAATTTTTATACCCCGGCAACAATATCGACATAGAAATATTCCTCGTAATCAGCTCCACCATTAAATACCGCGATATGCAGGATATCATCAAAAATTTCGGCAAAGTGAACTTCAACAAGCTGATATTCACCAAAACCGATGAAACCACCACATGGGGACCTATTTTGAGTCTCGCTTCCGAAGCCGATAAGCCGATAATCTACATCAGCAACGGTCAGAACGTTCCGGACGACATAATGCCGGCCGAAGCGAATTACGTGGTCAAGAAAATTATAGATAACGAGGATTTAATATAAAAAATGAACTCCAGCAATAAAACCCTCG
>JAKPTH010000492.1 GCA_029571125.1 bacterium | reverse complement strand
GTTCAGGGCTCGACATATTAAAAGATTTAAGAAGCAGCGGATGCGAAGTTCCCGTTATCATCCTGTCTTCTAAAAACGCCGAAGACGACAGAATTTCAGGTCTGGAGCTCGGAGCCGACGATTATTTATGCAAGCCGTTTTCGCTTAAAGAGCTCTATATAAGGGTCAAAAAGATCATTAAAAGGCACGGCCGTAGCGCCGTCAAATCGACGGCCGGCCAGAAGCACTCGTTTGACGGTCTCTCGGTGGATATCGCTCTGAGGGAAGTTTATGTAAAAGACAGAAGAGTTAATTTAACGCCCAACGAATTCGATATTCTCAAATTTTTAATCGAAAACAAAAACGCTGTCATCACGCGCGACATGTTAATTTCGTGCATCTGGGGCGGCATTTATATAGCCGGCGGGACTATAGATTCCTACGTTTCGCGCCTGAGGAATAAAATTTCGCCCTGCGGCGACTATATTGAAACGGTTCACGGCATCGGCTATAAATTTAAAGCCGTTTAATTATGAACTGCGCAGCCGACGATTATTTTACTTCTTTCGTTTACGCTTATCTTATATTCACCGCCCGCCGGGCATTTAGGCAGATCGTTAATAAGTTCGCTTTCATAAATATCTTCCGCTGTTATCGAATTTTTCTTTTCGGGAAATTTAGCCAGATATAAAAGGGCGGCGGTTTCCAGTATTTTTATGTTGCGAAGGCAGCCCGCTTCGGAAGATAAAAAAAGCTGCGATACGAGGTCCCATGAATAGATATGGGCGCATATAAGTTCGTCTGCGGCCTTCACGATATCGGCGGAAGAGTTTATAGTTATTTCAACGGAGTTCGCTCTTACCGCCGGTTTAGCTTTTTTATTAATATCTATTATAAAATTAAGCAGTTTTCTGGAATATACGATTTCTTTCAGCGCAGCGCGGGTCATTTTCTGACTTTTACTTTCCACTTCGATTACGTCGACTTCCGAAAGCGCATCGGCCGCCTCCTTTAAAGACGACTCTATCTGAACCGCGACGGCCCCGCAAAGCTCTGCGGCGGAAGTATCGTCGTTACATTCCACAGCTATTTTCATGCGCCTACCGTCGACGGCGAAGGATACCGCGTACGCATTTTTTAATAAATTTTTATAAACGAAATCGTTTTCATCGGAAGAGTTCAGGCTGGAGGCGAGAAATTTTTTTCCCATTACAGCCACGGCCTGAGCGCCGGGATTCGAAGTTACGACTTCAGCGCATTTTAGCATAAATTCTTTATTTTCAGAGAGCGGTTTTATGTCCGATTTGCCGGCGACTGCGCCGAGAATTTTTTTAAGACCGGAAACGCTCGATAAAAAAAACCGGCCGTTATAATAAAAACCGGCGAGGTTAAAATATCTAAACACTATTTTGCCTTCGTAATCTCCGGTTTTAAAATTTTCATCGGACGCTTTTAATTTTTCTAAAAATTTATCATAATCAAAATCCGCTATTTTTATAACGGCAGCGAAATTCATATTGCCTTTTACGTGCCGGCCGTAAGATATCATCAGAAATGCCTGGCCCAGTGAATTGACGGTTTTTACGCCCGAAGCGGAAACGAATGAGTTTATCTGTTTTGAGACTGAAAGTTCTTTCAAAAAAGCCGCGGGGTTTATTTTTATAAAAAGATCATAGTTTTCATCGATATATTTAAACACGGAAAGTTCGGCCGCGGCGTCCTGAGGTTGAGGTTTTTTAGGCATGCCGGCGCCGGCGGCTTCGCACGAGCCGCAAAGCGGCGAGGGCGAACTAAAAATAAAAACAGATAAAAGCAAGACGTTGAATAGTTTTAAAAAAGTTATAGTATTTGATAAACGTAAAATTAAACGGCTGATCATCGCAGAAAAATTCCTTTTAATAATTTAAATTTTATGGTTCTTTTTCGATTTATGCGGATAAAACTTTTTGACCAAGTTGAGATTAAGGCTTTTTTATATTTTATAAATAAAGCTCGCAGGGCGAGCACCACACTTTACTATTCACCATACATTCTACACTATTCACTAACGCCTCCCTACGTGAAATGAAAACGAACCAATTTATGTTATATAGGCGGCGCCGCGGAGAAGAAACGGCCGATAAATCTTAAAAACCCCCGCCTGTAAACAGCAACGAGGGTTTTTAAGGTTGTTTGCTAATATGTTAATACCGGTCGTTTTAAAAACTACTGGTTTATAGCGTTTTCGATAGCCTGTGCATCGTTGAAATTTTTATAGGTGTTGTAGGCTTCGCTGATTTCGGGTAATTTCTTTCTTTCTTCGAGCTGCCTTTTAAGTTCAGGGTTCGTAGAA
>JAKPTH010000491.1 GCA_029571125.1 bacterium | reverse complement strand
CTTTAAATATTTAAAATAAAACAGAGGCAGCCCGGAGGGCTGCCTCTGTTTTATTTTTATTTTTTTGCGACGCATTTAAACTTAATCAAGACATTTTGCCGAAGCACGCGAAGGAAAATCGAAAATACCTTTAGGACATTTAACTTTTTCCCAGCCCTTATAACTGGTTTCTGTCTTATCGCCCACCTCAGGTTCGACGATCTGGAGTTTCAGCAGCCGTGTGGCGTTATCAAAAACAAAAGTCTGCCTTATGTTATAATTATAATCAACAAGCTGATATGTGGTTTGACCGTCAGAAACGCTTTTAGTTATCTTCCCGTCATCCTTTACGGAATCGAAATATACCCTGGAATTAAAACGCGCCACATTCTTTTTGTTTTTATAATAAATCACATAATTCCATTTTTCATAATAATACCAGACCTTTTCGGGCGTGGTAACGTGCGAAACGCTAACCCCCTCCGCAGTCGCATCGATTCTCTTATAATCGAGATCTTTACTGTATGCGCTGTATTTTGATTCGGTATATGCTCCGTTAATGGTCTGCTTGGCGACGCCTTCGAATTTCGCATTTGTAAAGCTGTCAACCATAAGTTTATAAAATTCTTCGTAAAGCTCAATGTTTATTTTATATTTGGCCGGTTCATCGCCGATGAACGCATATAAAGGAAGCGACATATACAATACTGTCATTAAAACAGCGGCCGTTAAAGCGGTAAATTTGCCTATCGTTTGTCTGCTGTACATAAAAAACCTCACTTTTGTAACTATTCTTCAAGAATATCAGGTTTGGCCGAAGCCACTTTACCTATCGCCGAAGCTTTTTTAGAACTCGAGTTTTTATCATCGGCCTTTGCCGATTTTTCAGAGTCTTTTTTCGCCTTCGGCTTAGCCGATGATTTTTTTGAGGTAGTTTTCTTAGAGTTCTTTTTAACTGGTTTTTCTTCACTGATATCCAGTTTCAGCTGGGCGTCAGCGCCGTCTTCAAAGTTGAGGCTCTGTATATTATCGGCTCGAAGCAGCAACTTATCGTCCGAAGGCGCAGACTGGCGCCGGAATGTTTCGTATAAATTCTGGGCGGTTTTGGCTTTTGGTGTGCCCGGCGCCATTCTAATAACTATTTCACATGCTTCGGCAGCTTTTTCGAATTCGCCGATTTTTGCGTAAAGCGATGAAACGCTAATATAGTTGTCCGGATTAGACGGATTAATCGCGATAGCGTCTTTATACTCTTCTATGGCCTCTGCGTACAACTTCTGATACTGATAAATTCCTGCGAGTTTAGTGTGCGCTTCTTCTAAATTGGGCTTCATATTAAGAGCTTCGCGAAAAGCTTTAGCCGCTTCATCATACCTGCCGGCCAAAACCATTTTATTGCCTTCCTTCATCTTTTCGTCGGGCAGTCTCAGATTTGCGCTGCGCGGTATTTGAACGACGGGCGACTGATCTTTTGCGAGGACTTTATTGATGTCCGGTTGGGGCGCCATTACGTCTTTAGCGAGCGCTACGTCTTTACGCGAACCGGCTGAAGGATACGAAGAAAGTTTCGAGCCGGGATTGGGTTTTGCGCAGCCGCCGGTTTTACAGTCGTGACCGGGCGTTGAGATTTTATCGCATTTCGCGTTGCTGGTTATTTTCATTTCACCGCATTGAGGCTCGCGAGGACGTTTGAAACGTTTCCATAGATTTTCGAACAAATACGAACCGAAACGGGTGGTGCCGGAAAAGCGTTGTACTTCGCCCAGCTCAGCTTTCATATATGCATAATCGAAACGCCAGCCGTACTTCATAATAGAAAAGCCGGCGGTGGCCTGGCCGTCATTCACGCCGACGCGGCCGAGAAAAGTTTCGTTAAATTGGTACTCCCAGCCTCCGTTGAGCTTTACGTCGCGATCCTGGACCTTGTCCGCATCGAATGTTATAATCGAGCCCCAATCGGGTAGTTTAAACGCTATGCCGCCTCTCAAAGTAAGAGGGATCGAATCCGTAACGCCCGTGCTCCATTTTAATTCGCCCGGCAGAAAATCCTGAACGTTAAGTCCAAGGCTTATAGTTTTTGACGGATTGTATAAAATTCCAAAATCGGCCTCGCTGCCGACAGCTTCTTTAAAATAAAGGTAATGTTTGATATCTTTATATGTAAAGCCTATGGCCGCATGGCGCGATATTTTATGGCCGTATGAAACCATTGCGACCTGTTCTTTATCTTCGACGTAATTTACGATATTCGGTATTTTATCTTTAGTAATAGGTATCTGGTCGGTTTTTAAAACGGCTCCTGAAACGCCAATTACACGGCCGTGTATGATGGGCAGAATCAGATTCAGGTAATCGTATTTTATGTCAAAATCATAGGCTTCTGAATGCATCGTGGTAAGCTCGAGATTTTTCAAAAACGCGAGTCCGGCCGGATTAAAAAATACGGCCGAAGCGTCGTCTGCCACCGCGGTACCGGCATTGCCCATACCCAGCTGGCGCGCTCCTACGCCCTGCTTCAGGAAAAAATCAGGGTTGGAGTACGCGCGGGCGAATGAAAGCAGGCCCGACGCTATAAATGCGCCCATAAACACGGCCATAAACAGCCACATCATAATTCTGACGCGATTCTTCTTTCTTTTTTTCATTTTTTTCTGATATAAAATCGCCATACTTACCTCGTTTCTATTTCATAATAAAACAATTTTCGTCTTTAATATCACGGTTATGATTAATTAAGATTGCGTTCGCTCATTACTATAAGCTTTCCGCGCGCCACGAATTCGTCGGAACCGACTGCCGCGTGTATTTTATATAAATAAACGCCATTAGCGAGGCGGTTTCCCGATTCGTCCAGCCCATCCCAATATTGCTGGTTTAAGCCCTTCATGTTGCTCGACATATCCAGGGTTCTTATAAGCCGTCCCGACATCGAATAAATTTTTATGACCACTTCGCCTATAGCCTGATCGGTATCGAGCGAATAATTAAAATATGTGCCCGGAGGGTTAGTAATGTAATTGAATGGATTGGGTGAATTTACTATATTTCTGAGAAGATTTTTCGGCCTTGATGCGGAACCGGTGCCGAAAGACCAGATAAAATCGTTTGCTCCGATTCCGTCGAAACCGCCCATAACGTTTCCCACCATCGAATTTCCGGTTTTGTCCTTGGCCGTTCCGGCCACTCTTACCGTATATGTACGGTTGGCGGCGAGCTGCTTGGCAGGAGTGAATTTAACTTTAGAAACGGTGCCGGTAGGCGCGTCGTAATTTAAGAAAGAAAGCGCGCCGTTTACAAGTTCCTGCTCGCCAAGAACGCTTATGGCATTTTGAAGCGTCGCCGCATTCATCATTTTGGAAAATTCCATAATAATGTCGGTATTAACGGCTGCCGTGGTGGAATTTGCGGCCGGCGTCGTAGCTATAAGTTTAACTATGGTTCCCTTATAAAAAATATCGTAGTTGTTAGAATATTTGCGCGCCCATGCCAGGTGGACATTTTGGTTGTGAGTCATAATCTTGGGATACTCCGACGATTCCGAAAAACCGAACGCCGCGTAACCCGTTAAAATAGTCGTGGGCGTAAATGTCTTGCCCTGATCTGGAGAGCTCGAATAAAAAATTTCTTTTTTCTGGCCGTCAGCCGCGTCTTCCCATGCAACATATACGGTTTTGTCATCGCAGGTCACGCTGGGATTCATGGAATCATAAATATCTTTCTTCGATAAGCGTTTGTTGTTGACAAGCGCCTTCGATGTGATCAGGTTATGTTCAAGCATTTTATAATATACTTCAAAATTATTCTCGCGCAAATCGTGCCATACGATGGAAAGCCCCGTCTGATTAGCCCAAAGACGAGGACGCTCCGACGGGAAGCCGTCGTTATCGGATATCGGAATTTCAGCCGAAAAGTTATTTCCCATATCGTTGCTTTTTTTGAAATAAATTTCGTTAACGCCGTTTCTCAAGTCGTTCCATGCGAGGTATATCCAGTCTTTATAGCAATGAATGTCGGGACGGGTCGATTCCCAGCCGTCGGTAGGGGTTACCTGATTATCGAAACCCAGATTGATATTGCCGGATGCGTCGTAGCTTATCATTCTGACGAACGTTTCAAAATTGCCGCCGCGGCGGTCCTGCCATGCAACGTATACCCTGCCGGATTCGCCGTAAAACTTGGCGGAAGCTCGAGGATGCTGGGACTGCATGCCGTCTTCGGCAGTAAGTCTTAATTCCTGGGCCCACGTACGGCCGTTATCGGTCGAGCGCGTATAATAAATCTCGAATATTCCGCTGCGATTGTCCTGCCAGAAAACCCAGAGATCGCCGAATCGGTCGGAAGCCATGGATGGATAATTCGATTTTTTCCCGTCTTTATAAGAAAGCTGTGTAAGAGGTTTCTGAGAAACCACCATCGCTCCGGATTCGTCGACCTGTGCGTAATATATATCGTCTTCGTTATCGTCCCAGACGATATGTACGTTACCTTTAGAATCGGTCCAGCCTTCCGGATGGTATCCGTTAATGGCTTTATAAGAAACCATAAGATCCGAGCTCCATCCGTCCGGATAAGCCTTCGTCTGTATATTTTGCTGCACTTCCGCACGCGCTTCCCCGAGGCCCGCAAGAATCAGCGCAATTATAAACAAAGCGATCGCAAGGTATTTCAAATTTTCGGCGAATACCCTTTCCTCGTATTTTTTGTTATATAAAGCGTCCATATTTATCTCCTTTATTTTCTTCTAAACAAAACTGATTTTTCTTTCACTTATTCATTTCGGCAAAAAATTCTTAAATTTTATGAAAATTATCCAATTATTCCTTCAGACTTTTTTATTTTAGTAAACTATTTTCATTGACAAACACGCTTGTTTTTGATAGTATAATATATATTTTATTTAAAGAGGTTATATAATGGCGGTTGGCGCGGAAACTAAAATTAACGAAGAAACCGAAGTCCAGAGGCAGATGGCACAAAATTACGCCCAGGACTTTACCAACAAAGTCGATAAAATAAAAAAAGCCTATATGAATTTGTCCACGAATCCGGCATCGCCGGAGTTCGCGGCAGAAGTCGAAATCTGCTATCAAGATATCATGGGCAGCGGCGGCACTTTTGGATTTCACGAAATAACCGATTACGCAGCCCTTGTTCTCAACGTATTCAAGGTAGTCAAAGACAATAAAATGCCTTACAACTCCAGAGTGCTCGAGCTCATCTGGCAGTCGATCAAATATCTTGAAATAATAGCGCTTCAGCTCAAGCGCGGCAAGATTACTATAGACGATTCCAACGTCACCATAGTTAAGCTCAGAACTTTCGCAAACGATCTCGTCCATTATAACAGCGTATCCGAAAAAAAGAAAATATTACTCGTCGACGACGACCCGGATATACTCAGACTTGTCGAAGTAGTTTTAAAGCGTTCTGGCTTTAATGTAGTTACGGCCAAAAATGGCGTTGACGCTATCAGTTATCTTCAGACAGACCTTCCTTCGTTAATTCTTCTTGACGTGGCTATGCCGGGCATGAACGGATTCGAAGTTTTAAGCCAGCTTAAATCCAGGGAAAATTTCAAAGCAGTTCCGGTTATGATGCTCACGGCGCGAAGTCAGAAAGAAGAAATAATCAAGGCGATACAGATGGGGGCACAGAATTATATGATCAAGCCCTTCGATTCAAAAGAACTCATTACGAGAATCAAAAAAATTTTAGGAGATTAATTTCTTATTGTCATGTACTTCCTTTTTTTATTTTTATAGTGTTATAATTATTTTGACTGAGTTTTTATGTTTTATTTATGAAAGCCGAATTTTTTTATTAATTAATGTAAAGAAAATTATAATTTTATATAACAAAGTTAAAAAGCAAGGAAATCACAAGGAAAGTTTCATAATTCGCCAACAAATTAATTAAATCGGTTTAAATCGGTTTAATTAATTAAAAACTGTTGCCGATAACGAAAAGGGAATAATCTAACAGTAAAATTTTAAAACTTAAGCTAAAGAGTCAGAATTAAAAATAAGTAAAATTAAGTAAATTTTTAATTAAATTTTATGAGCAAAACTATTTATTTTTACGCAACAGGCACTTAACGTTGTGATTTTTCTTAAAATATCTGAAAAAAATCCGGATATTTTAAAGAACAGGTTAACGATGTTAAGTTAATTACCGATATAAAGCATAATGTATTATTTATACAGCAAAATTTATAAAGAAAAATTTTTAATAATCATAGGAGGTGCTTATCAGGATAGAGTAAAAACATAAATATATAACGCCCGTCGGCAAAAAAGTTTTTATTGTTAAAAAAACAAAAGGAGTGATTTTTATGATGTTTAACAGGGACGTTCGCAGGAGAAAAGGATTTTCGCTCATCGAGTTGTTGGTAGCCATTACAATCATGTTAATTCTCGTTGGAGTGGCTGCTTTTTTCCTTGAAGATTATACTTACAAAGCCAAAGTAGCAAAAGCACAACAAGATTTAGATATGTTCGCAAATGCAATAAACTATTACGAAGCTCTCGAAGCTAAAAATTTCGTAGGTTATAACTATCTTAACGCGCTTAACACCGATAGCAATTTCACCACCTGGTACAACGCGCTTGTCGCGTCTTATGATGCAGGCGCAACATGGGCAGCAGCCGGCGGCGCTGGCGTACCATGGCATGATTTCAGCACGAACGCCTTACACTCATTAGTCGGTTCGTACTTAAAAACCGTTCCTACAGATCCATGGGGTTCAAAGTACTACCTCAACACAGCGGCTGGTTACGTCGCTTCATTGTCTGCCGACGGCAAAATGTCATTTGGCGGCAATAACAGCCAGGGCATTACCGAAGTAGGACGCGGACGCGACATCGTTAAATATTACCTGGGCCAATACCTCATTCTTACAGGCGTTAACGTTCGCGACGATAACGGCGACGGCGTTTTAACAGCCGGCGATTTCATCGAGTTTACATTCAATAAAGACGTTCAGCACGGCGTTCAGTTAACGTCATTTGAATCCTCCGCCGATGACGGCGCTACCTGGATTGCATTAGGTACAGACGGTTCAGCGGTTCCCGCTGCCGACCTCACAAAATTCTATATGAGCGGCAATTCAACTGCAGGCGGCACAAGCGGCGCAATTAGAGTCCTCGACAACGGCCGTAAAGTGCGCTTCGTTATAGACGGCATGACCGGCACCGGAACTTTTGTCGGCACCAACAGCATACCTGTAGCTCAATTAGTAGGCAAGCTTTATAGAATCAACTCCACGGCAGTAAACGATACCTACTATAGCAAAACTGTTATGGATATGGACCCTTACGTTTACAATCCTTCAAGCATAGGTACCGGCCACACACCTGCCGGTTATTCTGCCGCAGTTGGCCCGATAGGGCGTCCTGCAAGAATAGATATGAACCCCGCAAAACAGGCTAAATTGTTATACTAGTATTAAGCTGGCTTGTAACAACTTGTAAGCTATAATTAAAAAGAGAAAAAGGGGAACAGCGTCCCCTTTTTCTCTTTTATTTTATTAATAACCAACTTCAGGAAAGTGTTATGATAAATTATTCAATCGAAAATTACTGTAATTTTGGCGTTATTTCTTCTTTGCTCCTTAATTTTTTTTTAATATTCCATGGCAGTTCAAATTATTACTATCCCAATTTCGTTATTATCACTAATATTTTTATAATTTTTTTTATTACCGGCTCATTTGTAATTAAAAATTTAAATATCAATTTCACTTCAAGAACTTTTAGCTTAAATTTAATTGACTTTTTGTTGTTCGCCGATCTGGCATTCAACTTTATAATGACCTTTTTTTCTCGCCACCCAAGAGTTTCTATCGAAGATTTTATTTACCAAACTTCATATTTCACTATATATTTAATATTTCGCATTTGCGTCAGCATTAAACCCGAAATTTATTTATCTTATTTTAATATTCTAAGAATTTTATCAGTTGCATTTACTGTTAAAATAATATACATAGTATTTTATCAGTTTCAAATGATTTCCGCTGACGGAAGAATAAATTATAACTCCATGCATCCTAATTTACTGGCTTCAACTTTTATTATTATGGCTGCCGCTTTTCTATATTTCATAGTTAACGATATATTAAATAAAAATGTTTCAATTAGCACTTTTAGCAATGCTTTTGTAATAATAGTACTATTATTTTTAGTGGTTATGACGTCATCTCGCGGAGGAATGCTGGGATTCGCTATTGGAATAATCACGGTCTTCTCCTTACTGTCCGCTAATTTTAAGAGCCTTTTTAAAAAAAGTTATATAATCAGCGGCTTGATAGTTATAACCGTATTCCTGGCATTTTTTTTACCAAATCATCTTGACAGAATAAAAAGTCTTTTTAAAACCGGCACAGTTATGTCTCTCGGATCCAGAATCAATATCTGGCAGTCAGCGCTAAACCTGTTTATTAAACATCCTTTATTCGGCGTCGGCCCTGCGGCATGTAATTATGAAATTCAAACGATTTCTAATTCTTCAATGGTTGACGCACATAATTTCCTTCTTGAAAAGCTTTGCAACGTCGGGACCATTGGCACAATATTGTATTTATTCCCGCTAATTCTTATTTTTCGATATATCTTCAAAGCGCATAAAAGCAATTCTCTATACAATAACCATTTTATGTCCTTAAGTTATACTATATTATTTTTATTAATAGCTCTTTTTACCAATTCATCTTTCAGTCCGCATTATGTTTTACCATTACTTTCGATGATGCTATATTCTTTTTTAGGAATATACGTCGCTCTAATTAATTTTGAATCGCCATCCACCGTTATAGCTAATTCAGAATCTTTCCCGAGTTCATTAAATAAATTGATTATTTTATTAAACGTTTCAATCGCTTCATATATTTTTTATTTTTTGCTTTTTTCTCCGCTTGATTTTTTATTAAAATCTGAAATCTCTATATGGCTTATCCCGATGGCACTGCTTTCAGGATCACTTTTATATTTTTTCAAATTTTTTAAAATCAGCCCTTCAGCCAATATCAAAATTGAAACCGGCGTTAAAATAAATGCCAGGCTCAAATTTTGTCTAATCACAATTTTATTGTTTATAATTTTTTCTTTTAGCTTTGGCTTCAAATATTATGTGGCGGAAAAAGCTAATGGATTAGGCATTACAAGCGTCATGAAATATTCTGTAAAACCTGCCCTGAAATATTTCGACATTGCATTAGAAAACGATCCCACCAATATTGCATATTTAATTAATAAAAGCAATTTATTGTTCATTTCAGAAGCGATAAAAACACCTAAATTAGAAAATAATATAAATATTAAAAACGCTTTAGTAATGTCAAACAAAA
>JAKPTH010000431.1 GCA_029571125.1 bacterium | reverse complement strand
GCAGCGTAGATAATATGTTTGAAAGCCTTGGTATATAATGCTGATTCCGTGCTATACCAAAAGGTTTAAAAAGGATTTGCAGCGCGTTAGTAAATCAGGGAAAAACGTCCAAAAACTTAAAACGGTTATAAAACTTCTCGTAGCACAAGAACGCCTTCCGGCGAAATACAAGGAGCATAAGCTTGTGGGGGAATTCAAGGAACGTCTTGAATGTCATATCGAACCAGACTGGCTGTTGATTTATAAGATCAGCGGCGAACGGATTATTTTTGAAACAACCGACAGCCATTCTGACCTTTTTAAATAATTTTTAATCCAGAGCATAGAAAATTCAGTTTTTCTTTTTTCGGCCAGGCTTGTTGACGGCGGCTTTAACCGCCGAACCAGCTTCAAATAAGACTATCGTTCGAGCCGGGCGCTTGATCTGCTTTCCGGTCTTCGGGTGGATTATTGTTCTGGCCTTTTGCTTTTTGGTCTTGAATACGCCGAACCGGCGAAGCTCCACGGTTTCGCCTTTAGCTAGGCCGGACACGATTTTATCCAGACAGGTTTGAAGGATCGCTGCGGCCTGACGGACAGCCAGGCCGTGTTTCTTGATAAGCGCTTTTATGATGTCAGCTTTCTTCATCGTCATCAGTGGGCTGCGATCCATTTCTGGATCAGCGTCGAAAGGTCGGCCGTTTCCTTGGCGGTTAGCTTTTCAAGCTGGCGGAAAAGATATGGAAGGTCGGAAGTTGAGCCGGTAACGGCCGTCATCGCGGCTTTAATGTCCGCGGCCATGATCGTGGTTCGGCCGGCAGCCTGGGCCTGTTTAGCGGCTTCCTTCGTGATCGAGAGCGCCAGGGCATCAAGTTGCTTCTGGAATTCTTTCAGTGTGTCCGCGGCGATCCGCAGATCGGTGTTCGCTTTCATAAAGGTCTCGACTGTGTTCGGCTTGGTTATACTTAACGCTTCTGGCATTTTTAACGCTCCTCAATCTGTTATACCGGCTTCCGGGAAGATTGACGGCTCGGTATATTCTGGCTGATTCGGCAGAATTTAGCCTTCTAATTCGTTATATTTTAACCGAATTGGGCCGGATTGTCAAGAGAAATGGAAAAGATGTTATGGAAGTGTCGATTGAATCGATAGATACAGGACCGTGACTGATCACTTTCTTGATTTAATAAGGGGGTGCGGTTCTTTATGTGTGTGGTATGCGTTTCTCAAGACTGCGGCCAGGAAAGGGCAACGCTGATTCGGAAATAAAAAAACTTTAATTTGACGCTAAATAACAACCGTGATATAACATTGGCCGAGTGGTCTTTCTTTATTTTAAAAAAAGTGGTATAATAAGGCCTTATATGCTAAAGCATATTAAACGAATGCGTATGTAAATTAATGAGGAGTAGCTATGAACAAAAAACAATGCGTTTCCGCCGGTCACGAAAACATAGTAGCCGAAAGAATAAAAGAAATTAACAACATAATAAAAAACAACACGACCGCCCCACTAAAGGATGTTGTCAGTAAAATCGTTAACGTTTCAATGGCAGCTTGGTATAACTATTTTTCAAATGGCACTTTGCGCGGAAGAATCTCGAAAGTGACTGCCACTGAATTAAAAAAATTTTTTGGTCTGTCTGAAGATGTGTTTACAGGTAAAGGTGAGTTTACCGCTGAACACCGGAAAATAATATCTGATAAAATAAAAGAAAAATTTGGAAATACATCGCAAACTAGAAAAGACCGCAAGCCTAAAACCGCTTTAGCTGCTAAAGAAAAGGCGGAAAAGAAACCGGCAAAAGTAGTTAAACCGAAAAAATCTGAGCCTTCTTTTGAAATTCCTATCACTAAAAAACCTCGTAACGTTGAAGTAGTAATAAGAGAACTCGCCCATGAAATCGAAATTTTAAAAGATTCAAAGCAATTAATAAGATTAGCTGATGCCCTGGATAAACGTGCTTACATTGCCCTTAAAAAAATTGATTTTTGTGAGGCGTTAGGCACTTTGTAAACTTTAAAAATACGGTTCCTCTCAATCAATAAAACCGGCCTGATGGCCGGTTTTATCACGTTTGTGCAGGCTGAATTCGGTTTTATACAAGCCGTATTTCAAGATGTTTATTGAAAACGTCCGCCAGTTTTAATATCATGTCAAGACTAAAATTTTGTCTTCCATTTTCAATGCGGGAAATAATGTTGGATGAAGTTCCAACTTTTTTGGCAACCTGTTCACGGGTCATCTTGGCTCTTTTGCGTAACTGCGTCAATTCATAAGCCATAGTCAAGCGTTTATATTCATTTTCGTAGGCCTTTTCAAACTCTTTGTTTTTCATTTGTTTTTCGATAAAAATATCGAAATTAGTTTTTTTCATGCTTGGACCTCCTTATGTAGTCATCCAGATACTTTTGTGCGCGAGTTATAAAATTGGGCGGCGCCTTTTTCGTGTTTTTATAAAAAGCGTAAAGCAATATTATTATTTTGTTCTCTACCTGGGCATAGAATATTCTATGCCTCTTTACTATCAATTCACGAATTTTTCCTTCAACATGCTTTGAGTAAGGTTCTTCGAGATATCCGCCTTTTTCGCACAAAAATATGATGGCTGCCGCAACCTTCGCCCTTTCGTTATCCGGTTTGATTTTCAGCAGGTAATCTTCCACTTGGCTGAAACCATTGTAATCTTTATAAAATTCTGCTTTGTAATCGTTACTCATATAATCCTATTATAGCATAAAAATGCTTTAAAGTCTAATTGGCGGTGTATTATCAGGATTAGCTTTGTTCAATAATTATTTTTGAGTTCCGGCAAACTCCGTAAAAACAGTGTCTAAGAAAGTCTTTTCATAAACTCTAACCGCTGTATATTTTTTGTGTTTAACATACTGCGAAAATGCTTTATTCGTCTGCTGGTGTTTTTTGGAAGCCATCAAGCCGAAATTTTTTAGTTGGAGCGCATCCAATTTTATTTTTAAAACGTCTCTGACGTATGTTTCAATTGTTTGCATACCTTCTGGAATCTCGTCATGCGCCAATATATATTTCTGATTAAGCCACTTAATTTTCTGAGTCTTCATGTTTTTCATATAATTTGTCCTTTAGGTTTACATAATCGGCCTTATCGCACGCAACCATTTTACTCCAAATAACCGTCCTTCTTTATCTTTCAATATATTCAAATTTTATTTTGAGGCCGTTTATATCATTGATATTTAATATTGCAATGTTCATAACTGTTTTCGCTTGCAA
This sequence comes from bacterium, assembly GCA_029571125.1. GTDB lineage: Bacteria > Muiribacteriota > UBA9980 > UBA9980 > UBA9980 > UBA9980. The sequence goes on along the minus strand of JAKPTH010000431.1, from coordinate 2,894 downwards.
GTTAAGTAATATCTGGACTCTTCAAACTATTAACAAAATTAGGTGTTTTCAAATAAATTCAGTCTTTTAGGCTATTTTCGATAACGTTCAACGAATTCAAACAATGCCTGGCTCATTAAATCTTGCTGTTTATACTGTGGGTGAGTCTCGGCCAGCTCCATAAAACAATCAAGCACTTTTTTGTGTACGCGAAATGCGCGAGTAACGATTTCACTTTCAAATTTGCTTTTTTCAATTTTAAGAGAAGGAAGTTCTATAACGTTTTTATGCTTGGATTCATACCAATTAAGCATTTCAAATATTCTGTCTTTAGCATCTGAAACTTCAACCATATTTTTTTTTGTTTTCGAATGTATTTTTGTAATATCTTCGTGCACAATTATTTCTTTTGGCTCATGTATGTTTATATCACTTTTGTGCTCTTTTGACTTTACCTGTGTTTCTGCCTCGTGTATGTTCGGTACATGTTTATACATTTCAATTTTTTTCTTTGTTGCATCCAATACATACCCGTTATTTTTAAGTTTCTTTATCATTGCGGGTTTATTGCTGCCAACGCTTTTACAGACTTTTTCAAAATCCTTTGTTTTAATCTCAAGATTAATAAACTTTACTTGGTCTTCGATTTTTAGTTTATTAAATTTTTCTTTGTTCATATTATTACCTCAGACACTTTAATTTTAATTATTATCGGTATTATAATGTGTATGTTTATAACATGAACATACATTCGAACAAAATCAATACTTATAAAGCGTGTATGTTTATAATACTTTTGTGCATTTTCTTAAAGATAAAAAAAGTATTTATGTGTACCATTCATACACTTTTTTTATCTTTAAGCGGCGACACCGGCATAAACGCCGTAATTGCTGTATAGTTCTTCGACGGCTTCGACCTCCGGAACGAACGCCGGGTTATAATTTTTCAGCCTGGCTACGGTCTGCTTGGCTTTGACCAGCAGCGCATCGAAATTTTCTTTAAACAGGTCCTGTAAATACTTTATTTTGCTCAAGAAAATTTCCTGGGCATTCTCGATCGCTTTCGAAGTTTGCTGTGCTTGCGATTTCTTTTCTTCGGCTTCGTGCTGCCTTTGTTCGTGGTTGATCTCGTCCTGTGTTCTGATGTCATAAGGAAAGCCAGGATTGTCCAGCTTATGATAAATGCTCATCTGGCCGAACAAAGCCGAGTGAGAATAATTTTTAATGTTTAAAATTGGCCTGTATTTAGTGTTTTTCATGTTGGTTGATGTTTTGTTAAATATTATTGAGCGGCAGTAATCGTCAATTATAACAGGATCGACGCATTTGGCTTTTGCCTTATGTATAAAACGATGTATGGTTGCTTGTTCATCCCGGCTATATTTTTTAAACTCTGGAAGTTGCTCCACTGCCTTAATATAATTTTTATCTAAAACATGTTTGACTGTTTTAATAATATTTGATTCGTTCATTCGTTCGGTTGAAGTTGGTCTGTCTTGTTTAGATAGAATGAATGAATTTTTAGATAAATCTTTAGGACGATTATTAACGTCTTTATCTTCTTTAGAATCTTTTTTAGATATATATATAGGAGGTGCTAAAGTAGCGCTCTGGGTCGCGTTGCCAGGTTGCTGGCCTGATACTGGCGGTTTTTCAAGGAATTTTATTTGCGGGAATAACCCGGCCTGGGTTATGTTAATAACTCCATAGTTTTTAAGACGGTTGATTATTCTTTGAATCGGTTTGAAGGTTGAGTAAGATTTAGATAGAAGTTTTAAGAGCCCATCTTTAACCGTTCCGGTTAAAAGCAGAAAATTTTTGTTTTCGTAGGTAAGCTTTCGTAAAGCACAAAAAACTTTAAACTCAGAAGAAGAAAAGTCGAAAAGATTTTCGAAGTTTGGAACCGTAAAAAATGAATTTACCCTGGAATTAGTTAAAGTACTCAATTTGATCTCCCCCAAAATTTTTTTGAGGGCTAACACTTTTCGCTTGACAATTTCTGTTTATTCATGTAAAATAAGTTAAAAATGAATAAACAAAGGCTATTATAAAAACCCCTCTGTAAGGATTTTTTAAGTGTTAGCCCTAACAATAGATAACTCATGCGGTCAACATGAGTTATTTTTGTTTTTATATGAACATGATTTTATAATAAAATTTTTAAAAAAGCAAGTAATTATTTTTGAAGTTAACTCCAGGCCGCCCGGCGCCGGCGAAACTTTGTCGCCGGCCTGAAGAGCGGCCGGCAGTCAAGATAATCGCGGGCTGTAACCTCATTGCAGCCCGCGGAACCATCGCCGCGGGGCGGCCGGGTTCGTTCGAGACAAAAATTCTAATCAAGACAGAACATTTTCTCTATTCCCCAAAAAATAACAAATTTCGAGGCCGAACGCGGAGCTAGAACGAACGCAAAAAACTAAAAGGTAGTTTGGGTCGTCCGTTGAATCGAAGGCCCCTTAAAACGCGTTATACGCATTCGAAATTTCCGGTTTAAAACGTATGGGACTTTAATGATCACTAATCGGTCCACTTGGGGTGGGCGGTGCGAGGTGCAACCGAGCGCGCCCGCGCACTTAGACAGAACGGACGGCACTTAGCCGCCGCCGTTAGCGCCCACGGATGGCGCGCGCCGATAAACCCGCCTTATGTAAAAGCAAGCCGCACGAAGCGGCGAGCATCTGAGCCCGGCCGTAAGGCCGGGCGAAAGTTTACATAAGGCCCGGGTTATCGGCGAGGCGGCGGCGTTCGTTCCTCGGGGCGAGACGGGAAAGTGCAAAGGTGTTTAATCGACAAGCATTTCTTTTAAAATATTTTTGACTTTTAAAATGGTTTCAGAGTCTAAAGTTCCTAACTTTTTGACCATTCGTTTTTTGTCTATGGTTCTTATTTGGTCCAATACAATTAATCCCTTTT
>JAKPTH010000425.1 GCA_029571125.1 bacterium | reverse complement strand
CTTTTAAAGCTTTCAACGTTTCGCCCATATATTCATCGTAGCCCGGAGTATCCAGAACGTTGAACTTGTGGTCTTTATATTCAAAAGGCGCTATAGCCGTTGAAATTGAAGTCTTTCTCTTGATTTCTTCCGGATCGAAATCGCAAGTGAGCGTTCCGGCGTCGGATTTGCCGAGTCTGTCGATGCTGGAAGTGGTATAGAGCATGGCGTCGGTGAGGCAGGTTTTGCCGGAGCCGGAGTGGCCGAGAGTACACATGTTTCTAACTTTTTCGGTTTTAAATACCTTCATTGTTTTCCCCCTTAATTTTTCGTGAATTTATTAAAGTCACTTATTAACTTAAAGCTAAACATTAAAAATCGATATTGAATTATACCATAAGTTTTTTAATATTTCAATATAAATTTAGCGCATTATTAGAACGCTAAGGTTTTAGGACCGCTGGACGAAACTTCAATGATGCCGTAAACATTGATTTTATAAAAAAAACTTAAAGTTTAATAATTCAAGGCCGATATTTATTTCACAGCCCAAAAATAAATAAAGAGGTGAACATTCAATGTTATTACCAGCAGCAAATTCAAAGCACATTTTCAATGTTACGGGGACGAACGAACTTCGCGATAGGCTCAAAATGTGGATCAGACAAAACTATTCGGACATTTTAGGACCCGAAGTCAATATGCTCGACCTTCCCAACGGTTTCGATCTTATTGAAAACAAGCTCCACAGGCTTATGAGCGATAAAGGCATGAAAACGCCGGCTTTATCGAACGGCGAAACCATGGCCGCGTAAATCCGTCATTGAAAATAATCCTGAACCGATAATGTTAAAAAAACCGCCGGACCGGCGGTTTTTTTATTTTAAGGCAATTATTTTATTGACTTATTCGGCGCTTTATAATAAAATATGTTTTCTTAAATATGTTTAATATCGCTTTAATTCAACCACAAAGTTTCGAACTCACCAACGGCTTGCAGCTAACGCTCGCAGGCGACTTCGACCGCTCGCGGCCTTACTGCGCCATAGTATTTCTTGCGAAGTGCGGCCTTTATACCGAAACGGAAGAAAACAACGGAATAACTCATGCGCTGGAGCATATACTTTTCAAAGGCAGCCGGAAATATTCGAATTACGATATAACGTCGATAATAAACAGCCGGGGCGGCTCTATCGACGCATTCACGACTTCGGATTCGCTCGGAATAGAAATTATCATACCGCCCCGCCATCTCGGCGACGCGCTCGAAGTTCTATCGCAGCTCGCTTTAAAGCCGGCTTTTCCAGAAAGCGAAATAGAGCTGGAAAAAAAAGTCATTATCGAAGAAATGCGCTTTTACAGGGACGACCCTGAAGACCTCGTCATGCTTAAGCTCGAAAAAGCCTGTTACAAAGGCTCCTGTTACTCCCGCGAAATACTCGGCACGAAAAAAAGCGTAAGCGGGCTTACGAAAAAAAATCTGGCGGATTATCACCGCGACTATTTCACGCCGTCCAACTGCACGCTCACGATTGCCGGAAGCTTCGACGCTCAAAACGTTCTTCGCGTCGTAGAGCGTCATTTTGGAGCCGAAGAATGGCCCGCCTCTTCATCGCCGGCCAAAAATACAGACTACGCTCTCGCGCAAAATTCGAATGAAAGTTATTTTATACGGAGGCGGGGCAAGTTCACGCAGAATTATTACGCGATAGGCTTCACGACGCCTTCGTCTCTTAAAAACGAGCATATTTATTCGATGTTTCTTCCATATGTTTTTTCGTCTCTGAAATCTTCCCCTCTTCTCTATACGCTCAAAGACGAATATAACGCCGTAAACAGCATGACGACCGATCTCGTCTTCAAATACGGCATGTGGATGATAACCGTGCTCGCATCATATTCTCCCGCCAGAAGCGGCGCCGTAAAAAGCGCGATCGGCAATTTCATGGCGAACGCATCCAGATTCGTAAGCGAAAAATATTTCGAGTCTATTAAAAAATGCTTTTTGCTCGACTATATGCAGGAAATAGAAAACCCGCGCACATATTGCGGAGAACTTTCCACATTCAACCACATACTCGGCGCCGGTTCGTATAACTACGTCGTTAAAGCCCTGCTCGACCTTAAATATGAGAATTTCATACAATACCTTCGCGCGCATGTAGAAACATCGCTTTATAAACGCGTTGAGCTGATATCGGCGCCGGCGAAAAAACGTGAAAATAAAACGCATCCGGTAACGTCTCTTATCGAAAGGATAAATAATTTTAATTCCACTCACCCGGCGGCCGGCGGCAATTGCGGTCCGTACATTCTTAAAAAGCGTTCCGGGTCCTCGACGGCCGCTACTGAAATCATTAAGATCGACGAACGTTCGTCCGTGTGTTGCGTAGCCGATCCGAAAGCCGATTACTCCACGCTGGCGCTGTTTATAAAAGGAGGAGTTTCTTCCTCTTTCAAGCCGGGCGACGCCAATATGCTCGCCGAACTTTTCGGGCGCAAAACCGCCGGCGCATCCATGTACGAAAATTACATGCTATCCGATTCACGCGGCATATACTTCGACTGCAACTCCTTTTTAGACTACTTTA
>JAKPTH010000422.1 GCA_029571125.1 bacterium | reverse complement strand
CGCAAATACTTAAAAAATTATATGAATCAAATATTAGCTGCAAGGTTTTTAAATCGGGCCTCGCGGTTTCTAATTTTCGCGATAACTCAACCAGAACCCGCTTTTCGTTCGCATCGGCCTCGAACCTTCTCGGTCTCGCGGTTCAGGAGCTCAACGAAAGCACCTCGCAGATCGCCCACGGAGAAACCGTCCGTGAAACCGCCAACATGATTTCGTTTTTGACCGAAATAATCGGCATACGCGACGATATGTACCTCGGCGAAGGAAATAAATATATGCGCGAAGTCGGCGAAGCGCTCGACGACGGCTATAAAAACGGCGTGCTGCACCAGCGCCCCGCTATCGTTAACCTCCAGTGCGATATAGACCATCCGACGCAGTCGATGGCCGATTTATCACACCTTATTAATTATTTCGGCGGAGTGGAAAAACTCAAAGGCAAAAAAATAGCCATGACCTGGGCTTATTCACCCAGCTACGGAAAGCCGCTTTCCGTTCCCCAGGCGATCATCGGACTTATGACCAGATTCGGCATGGAAGTTTCTCTCGCGCATCCCGAAGGTTACGACCTTATACCCGATACGCTCAAAGTCGCCAAAGATAACGCTAAAAAGTCCGGCGGCAAATTCACTCACGTAAAGAAAATGGAAGAAGCTTTCGAAGGCGCCGATATCGTATATCCCAAATCGTGGGCGCCGTTCAACGTTATGCAGAGAAGAACCGATCTTCTTAAGAAAAAAGACGTCGAAGGCCTCAAAACCCTCGAAAAAGAATGCCTCGCCAATAACGCTAAATTCAAAAACTGGGAATGCAATAAAGCAATGATGAAACACACGAAAGGCGGTAAGGCCCTTTATATGCACTGCCTGCCCGCTGATATTTCCGGCGTTTCATGCAAAGAAGGCGAAGTTTCGGCCGACGTGTTCGAAAAATACAGAATCGAAACCTATAAAGAAGCCGGCTACAAACCTTTCGTTATAGCGGCGATGATGCTTCTGGCTAAATTCAAAGATCCCGCAAAGCTTCTCGCTTCGCTTCATAAAAAAAGATCGGCTTAATTAAAAAGTCAAATAAGCCCTGACGGCGCGCTTAAATGCGCGCCGCGGGACGTCGATAGCTTTTTCGCAAAAAGAAAGGGGCGCTTGTAAAAGCGCCCCGCACACAAAGGGACAGAATCGATTTCTGTCCCTGAAAAATTTAAAAAAGGGGATGGGCAACACTATGGAACGTGATCAATTATTAAAGGCCGCCAAAGGCCATGAAGCTGATATGATAAAATTCATGCGCGATCTTATCGCTATTCCTGGCGAATCGTGCAAAGAAGAAAAAGTCATCAAACGCATCGAAGAAGAAATGAAAAAAGTCGGCTTCGACGAAGTCATCATAGACAAGATGGGCAATATTATAGGCCGCATCGGCAAGGGCAAAACCAAAATTATGATGGACGCCCACATAGATACCGTCGGAATCGGCGATAGAAACGCATGGAAGATCGATCCTTACAAAGGCGATATGAAAGACGGAATAATTTACGGCAGAGGCGCTACCGATCAGCGCGCCGGAATGGTCAGCATGGTTTATGCCGCAGCCATGATAAAAGAACTTAAACTCGAAGACGACTACACGCTTTACGTTACCGGCACCTGCCAGGAAGAAGACTGCGACGGCCTCCCTCTTCTGCACATGATCCGCGACACCAAAACCGTCGTACCGGATTACGTCGTGATTACCGAGCCCACAAACCTCGGCGTTTACCGCGGACATCGCGGCAGAATGGAAATGAAGGTCGTCACCAAGGGCGTTTCGTGCCATGGCTCGGCGCCGGAACGCGGAGTTAACGCGGTTTATAAAATGATGCCCATCGTGGCCGGAATCGAAAAACTCAATCAGGGCGGATTGAAAGATGACGCTTTCCTCGGCAAAGGCACCATCACCGTTTCTAAAATCGAATGCCAGACGCCGTCTTTATGCGCCGTGCCCGACGAATGCACAATTTATATCGACCGCAGACTCACCGTAGGCGAAACGATCGAAACTTCGGTGGCTGAAATACAGAAAATCATAGACGCTACGCCGAATTCGAAGGACGCTAAAGTCGAAGTCCTTCAGTACGAAGAAAAATCATGGACCGGACTTACGGTCGGCCAGGAAAAATATTATCCTACATGGGTACTTCCCGAAAACCATCCGCTGACCCACGCCGCCGTTAAAGCCGCGGAAACCGCCCTGGATCAAAAAGCGCGCGTCGATAAATGGACCTTTTCGACCAACGGCGTGGCTTCCATGGGCCGCCTCAATATTCCCACCATCGGATTCGGCCCGGCTCACGAAATATACGCGCACTCTATCGACGATCAGGTGCCGGTAGATCACCTTATAAAAGCCGCTATATTCTATGCTGCGTTTCCTAAAAAGCTCGTCGCCGAATTGAAAAAATAACCGCGCTTTTTTTAGCGTTGTTGCAAAGAGTAAATGGATAATATAAGCCAAGCTATCGCCGGCCGGGATTTAATGCCGGCGCAATATATTACTACGGAGGATGAATTAGTAAATGAAAAAAGCTGTCATAGCAGTCGGCGGAAATTCGCTGATAAAAGATAAAGACCATCAGAGCGTTCCCGATCAGTACAAAGCGATCTGCGAAACCGTCCGTCATGTCGTCGGCATGATCGAAAACGGTTACAACGTTATAATGACCCACGGAAACGGCCCGCAGGTGGGCTTCATATTAAGACGTTCAGAAATCGCGCGCGGCGAGCTGCACGAAGTGCCTCTCGATTCCTGCGGCGCCGATACCCAGGGCGCAATCGGCTACCAGATACAGCAGGCGTTTCATAACGAGTTTAAAAAACGCGGCATAAAAAAGAACGTCGTTACCGTCGTTACTCAAGTGCTGGTAGATAAAAATGACGACGCGTTCAAAAAACCCACCAAACCTATCGGTTCGTTTATGGCAAAAGAAGAGGCCGATAAAAAAGTGAAGGAAGAAGGCTGGAACATAAAAGAAGACGCAGGCCGCGGTTACCGCCGCGTGGTCGCTTCGCCCATGCCTAAAGATATCGTCGAAATCGACGCCATTAAAAAACTTATCGATTCCGATTTCATCGTTATAGCGGTCGGCGGCGGCGGCATTCCCGTTATCGAAACCGACGGCGGCGAGCTTAAAGGCACGGCGGCCGTTATAGATAAAGACTTCGCTTCCGCTCTTCTCGCTTCCGAAGTCAAAGCCGATATTTTTATGATAACTACCGGCGTTGAAAAAGTCTGCATCAATTACAACAAGCCCGACCAGAAAACCGTCGATAAAATGACGATGGCCGAAGCCGAAAAATACCTCGCGGAAGGCCAGTTCCCGGCCGGCTCCATGGGGCCTAAAATACAGGCGGCTATAATGTTTTTGAAAAACGGCGGAGAGAAAGTCATAATAACTTCGCCCGAGTTCGTCGAAAAGGCCATTAACGGAAAAACCGGTACGGTTATTACAAAGTAAATATAAAAAATAATTAAGGATAAGACACTCGATAAAAAATTCAAAGGGGCCGGGCCGGTTTAAACCGTGAACGGCCCCCTTTTTTTGTCTTTTATTTAAAAGCGGCCAGCGCTTCCGACGCCCCCGCATTTATAATCGACATTACTTCTGGAGGAACTATGCTTATGCCGAGAATTTTTAGAAGCATTGCGAGCTCTTGCGAGCCTTTTTTGAACTCTATGAGTTCACAGGCGTTGATAAAATCGGAGTAGCCGTAAAGATTAAAGTTAGTTAGCCTGATTATTGAATCCGCCGCAATCCCCTTTGCTTTTAAAAATTCCGCGCGCCTTTTCTGATAACCCAGAAAATTTTCAGGGTCGCCTGGCTTCGCCTGCTCTTCGGCTTTGATAAGCTGCTCGATGGTGCCGGGCAGCTTATCTATCTGATAAGCGAAGTCGCTTATATTGTCTATCTGGAATTCTATTTCTTTATTGTTGAAGGACCGCATTCGAGGTAAGGCTTTTTCACGTAAATGTATAAGCTTTTTAATTCTGGACGCATAGACGCCAAAACCAGCTTTTACCTGCTGCATAGTGTTTTCATAATTTTCAACGAGCTCGTATAGAAACGGAACGTCGTAGCCGAGCTCTTCCATTTTAGCTATCGATTGTTCGCATTTAAAGGCGAACTCCACTGCCTCTTTTTCATACGATACGATTTCGGCTTCAAGTTCATATCTGAGCATGGGATTTTTTAATTTTTGATTAATCGACGCTATTTTCTTTTCGTCGAAGTAAAATGCGCGGTTTTTTTCCATGTAATTGGCTATTCTATAATATTTTCTAAAATTATCGTCGTATGTTTCAAAAAGCTTCGCAGCTTCGCCCAGAGGCTTTGAAAGGATTTTCTCGAGCTCGCCGGTCGCCAGCTCCTGCTTTTTATAATTTTCGATCATCCTCTTATAGTAAGCCAGAAGAGTCGAATCGCCGGTGGGGTCGAGCTTCGCTTCGAGCTGCCCCATTTTTGTAACCGCGTCGTAATAACAATCAGGGTCTTTTAACATTTTTTCAAAAGCGGCCGCATCTTCGGGCTTCATGCTCTTAGAGTGTCTCTTGAGGCGGGCTTCCAGCTTGTCGACTTTCGCCACCATCTTTTCAAAACCCCAGAATGCCCTTCCTACATTGCGGATATCGCCGGTCAACACTTTTTCAAGTTTTTTAGTTACATAGCCTTTGGAGGAAAAATCTTCCTTTATTTTTTTCATAAACATCTGCTTCGCCATGTCGGCTATGGGCTTGAAGTCGGAACGCTCAGGGTTCCCCCATTCGTCTTTGGCTTTGCCGTCGCTGTAAAACAAAAATATTTCGCCCGTTCTGACCATTATTTCGAGGTCTTTAATTTCTTCCTCCGTTTCCGCGACGCGCATGCAGTCCTTTCGGGCTATTTTATTTAAAATTTCTTTGAATCTGGGATGCTGATGATCTATCTGTATTTTTTCAAGCCTTTCCTTAAGGACTTTAAGCATTTCAAAGCCGTTGTAAAAACGGTCGAAGGCTTCCATTATCTCGGCCAGGCCGTTTTCTTTTACGGCTTTTTGCAGCTGCCAGACTACGAATTTTTTCGATTTGAGATCAGCGATTTCAGGATTGAAAAGCTCGTTGATGACATTGTTGGGGTTTCTGCTTTCGCTTTCCTCGATCTGCTGAAGCTTATAGATGAGAGTGTTGAAATCGTCGAACGACGGATCTGACTTTGGGGCGATAAGAGAATCGAATACGAATTCCGGTATTTTGGCTTTATATTTTTTTACCAGTTCGATGGTGCGGTTGAAACGCTTAAGCATCATCGCCCGGGCTGTTGCGCTCTGATTTTGCATATCATTACCCTCCCCCGATTGTGTCCAATGCATCGGTTTCGTTTATGGCCGCTATAATAAATAGGATTTTTAAAACAGCTTATTTTATGCACCCCTATATTAATTATATCACATAAACTAATTAATTATATTAAATTTTATTGTTTTTTAAATTTCTTTACTATTTTAATTTTTTTTGCTAAAATTAAAATTAACTAAACAAGGCCGCGGTTTGAATCCACGTATCTTGATTAATTCTTAACCGGGGGTTGAAATGAGTGAAATAACGGGCGATTTGAATGCTATATGCGAAAAAATCAAAGACGGCGACGTTAATTTTTTAATGGATACCTTCCGGCTGAAACCCGAACTTCTGCACGAACGGGTTAACGGTGAAACTTTCCTGCACATAGCGGTCTCAAACAATAAAAAAGAAATAACCGATTTTTTCATGCTTCGCGGCATCGGCGTCAACGAGAAGAACGATAGAGGCGAAACGCCCCTGCATAAAGCTAACTCCAAGGAACTGATCGAACTCTTATTGTCGCGCGGCGCCGATATTAATTCAAAAGACTCCAAGGGCCGCACTTTCGTACATAACGGCGCCCTGCACAACAATTGCCCGCTCGTGGATTTTATGGCGCTTAAAGGCGCCGACCTCAATATAAAAACGGTCAACGGCGTTACCGCACTCATGCAGGCCGTAGCGGGCGGCCACCTTAAAATGATCGAACTTCTAATAAGCATGGGCGCCGACGTCAATTTGCAGGACGAATTCGGCGATACCGCACTTCACTCCGCCGTGCTTTACGAAAACCCCGAAATAGTTAAATTGCTCGCGCTTCACGGCGCGAACGTGAATATTAAAAATAACGACGAAATGACGCCGCTTGCCGAAGCGCACAGCAAGAACATGCTAAGGATAATGCAGCTTCTTATGCAGTTCGGCGCTAAAGAATAAAAGCGTAAATGTAAGCCGCCTGCCGGAATGCGCAGGCTGAAAATAAAATGCCGTTTCCGAAAAGGTGAATAATTATGCCGTTAATAGAATTTGAATGTGAAAAATGCGATATAGTCTTCGAAAAAGTTTTTGCGCTCAGATCGGATTTCAAAGAAGGCGAAGTGCAATGCCCCGAATGCTCTTCAAAAGATTCGGTTAAAAGGCTTTTTAACGCTATGACGCAGGCCAAATTTCTGCTGAGCAAGACAAAAAAAATCAATCTTATAGATAAGGGATATAAACTTTCTAAAGGCCAGACGCCGCCCGGATTGAAAAGGCTTAACTGATATCCGCTTATACTATCCAGTCGCCGATATCTTTTTCCGACTCTTCAAAAATATTATCGTTTTTGAATATGCCGCTTTTGCCGCCGCTTTTATATATGAGCTCGCAATCGGTTATCTTTATTTTTTTCGATACGGCCTTGCACATGTCGTATATGGCGGCAGCCGCGGCCTGGGCGGCTATTATGGCTTCCATTTCCACGCCGGTGGTTTCAGAGGTCTTTGCGAGAGTATAAACCAGTATAGAACAGGTTTCTTTTCGTAAAACGAACTTGACGTCGCAGCAGCTTAAAAAAATTGGATGGCAGAGCGGTATCAGCTCCGCCGTTTTTTTTGCGGCCATAATTGCCGCGATTTTAGAAACCGCGAATATATCGCCTTTTTTTACGCCGGCGCATGAAATCTTTTTGAATGTGACGCTGTCGAAAACCACTTTTATACGCGCTACGGCTGAACGAGCCGTTTTGGCTTTGCCCGATACGTCAACCATTTTAGCTTTGCTGTTTTCGTCTAAGTGCGTGAAACCGTTTGCGCTTTTCATATGCTCTCCGTTGATTACTAATGTTTAGATACGAATGGTTTCATGAAATGATAATAGGCGTCGCGCTTGAAATCGCTGAATGCGTTATATACCCCTGTCGAATACAGAAACCTTAACGCGGGATCTATGACGCACGTTCCTTCTTTTATCAAGAGCTTTTTATACCCGGCGACGCAGGGCTGGCCGACCGAAACATATGCGCATGGAGGCTCGCCGGCGCGGCTTACCAGCACCATCGCCGATATCGTGCCGCCGTCGAATTTTGCGGAGCCGTAGTCGAGATCCGGATGGCGGCATATATTAAAATCGTTATATTCTTCGCTTGCCCCGTGGTCGGAAGAGACGGCCATTAAATCTGTCGCG
>JAKPTH010000416.1 GCA_029571125.1 bacterium | reverse complement strand
AAGCGCTTTAACGTCAGCTTCTACGGCAGCGAATTCGCTGGACTTATCAACGACCTTCAATAATTCGGCCGTGCCGAGGCTGAGCGTGCGATAACCTTTGCCGGCGAAAAGAGTGGCCGAAACGTCGATTATATCGCCGCGGGCCGGTAACAGGCCTTTTTCTTTAAGTTCCCTCGCCACTTCGCCTTCGGCTTTGAGTTTGATGCGGCCTTCGTAATCGTCGCCGCCGCCGTCTTTTGAATCTTCGAGGTCGAGCTGTATGGTAACGCGTTTTTCGTATTTATCCTTGAATTCGCTCAGATAACGCACTTTAGCCAGCACGCGCACATGCTGGAAATTCATGGATTCTCCGAGGGCCGAAATAGGCGTGTATTGCGGCTTGAGGTTAACGGCTATCGCGAAATAAATTATGGCCGCCGCGAATAATATAATAGTGGATAAATTCATTGCCCTGACGGTTATTCTTTCGCGCGGCGAGGTGAGAGTGCAGCAGTAAGCGCACCTTTTTTTGCGCTCGGGGTTCGCCCGCCCGCAACTGGGGCATTTATCTGGAACATCGGCGACGGCCGCGGCGTCGGATTCCGTTTCTATTAATTGCATCTGCTTGATCGATTGATTATTCAATGCCATCCTCCAATTTATATCGTAACTTTAATCTGATTTGATATCGAAAATACCCGTCCGGGTTACATCATATTGCCTTTTTTAACGGTTTCTTCGCTGGTTCTGGCAATGCTTTCGACGGCGGGAAGCATTATCACGAAATGCTTGTCGTCTTTTCTGCCGCGCAATTCAAGGGCCCCGCTGACGGTGATATAATCGCCGGAACGCGGCGCGCCGGTCCATTCGCCGGATTCGTCTTTAACGAGTTTGCTCGCCTGCAGGACGCTCAGAGGCAGAACGGCCGTGATCTGGTTTTCGGAAGTAGCGGAATCTAGCGTGATGTTGATTTCGTATTTGGAATTCGCGACGGAATCCACGCGGCCTGACACTTTAACTATATCGCCGCGCTTGAATTTATCTCCCGCGTTATCGTTGACCGCTTTAATGGGCACGGCCGTTTCCGGCGTTTTTCTATCGAGCACGATGCCCTTTTCGGAGCCGAGTATAAGAAAGCCGCCCTTGCCCTTGTACTGGAAGCTTGCGCGCAATTTAACCTTATCGCCGAAAGCCGGAAGTTTTTTAGCCTCGACGAGTTCGCGCGTGGCGTCGTCGTAGCAGCGCACGAGCATAAGGGCCGTTCCGTCGTCGATTTCGAATTCGATCGAGCCGCCGCCGTCTTCGCCCTTTTGGTGGCGGCGTAATAACGCAGCGGGCCGTTTACGACGGCGCTGGTGGTTACCTGAGCGAAGTTGCTGCGCTTCGTGAGCGTATCGAGCTTGACTTCGGGGTTTCCGTAATTGAGGCCGATGTAGTGAAGGACGAAAAGCCCGAGGACTGAAATGATCGGAGTGAGGTATTTGATCAGGCGGACGATCGGCCTTTTAGGGTTGAAACTACGGCAGAAAGGGCACACTTCGAGCGCGCCGACATAGCGGCCGCAGGCTTTACAGTGCGTTTCTTCGTAATTTTGACTCATGACGATTTTTTCGACTTCTGGGTTAAGTTTAATAACATACCACCCGCTTTACAATTTCGTTATATAAAGTAAAAATTAATTGTTATTTTATTGTCCGGTTAGATTATATCAAAAATGGAATATGGTGTCAATTTAATAATGCTATTAAAACATCATCTTTATATTACCTTTTGAGTCTGATTTTCGGCCTCATATCCTGGTTGGGCGCGCCGCTGATATCGCTCGCCTGCTCCATGAGCGTCTTATGCGGGCCGCCTTCGATATCGCGGAATTTTATGAAACCCTCGTTCATAAGCTTTTTGAGAAGCGCTTCGATTCGGCTGAACCGGTAAGCGTTGGTGCTTTCCTTAAAGCCAAGTTCGAAGAACCTGTTTTCTTCGATGAAGAAGAAGTACTGAACGCACGGCGATTTGCCTTCCGGCGCGTCGCGGTTTTTATCGAGATGAAGGCTCAATATGTCTATTTTGGGAAGGTGTATGGGGTCTTTATTGAGCGATTCGGCCAGATGCGACATCTGGTTGTATAATTCCTTGGAATCGCCCCAGTCCTTGCTCAGAATCATCGCGCAGTCCAGATCGTACTCGATGTCGCCGGAGCCTTTGCAGTGGTAGAGGCCTGGCCTTTCGTCGTCGTTTTCGGTGATTTCGATCATACACCCTTCTTTATTGAGCGACGAAATGATTATAAGCGGGCAGTTGAGTTCTATAGTGAGGCGCTTAAGATCGGTAGATATCTCTTCGACCCTGAATTTTTCGGAATCGTAATTTCTGGCTATCGGCATTTTCTGAATGTAATCGCACACGATGAGCACTTCGTCGGTCTGATGGTCCTGCATGGCGTTATAGGCATGCGCCTTGATCCTGTCGACGGTGTCTTCTTTGGTGCCCTCTATAACGTAGAGGTAGTCCATGTATTGTTCCATTTTGACCCAGCCCTGGGCGAATTTCATGTCGTTTTCCGGAACGCCTTTAATGCGGCGGCGCTGGAGCGTATCGGGGTTGATTCGCGTTTCTTTTGCAAGAAGCCTGTAGGTGAGATTTTTCTTGGTCTGTTCCCATGTGAAGAACAGGACTGGCTTTTTGCTGTTGGCCGCGACGAGCGTCGCCAGCTCGAGCGTAAAATTTGTCTTGCCGCGGCGGGGCGCGCCGGCGATGCCGTATAAAAACCCGCGCCGGAGGCCCGAAATGGCGCTGCTGAGATCGTTGAAAGGCTTCAGCGAGTAGCCCAGGCAGTCTTTTTCGCCTTCGACTTCGCGCAGATTGATGTCCTGCGCGATTTCGATCATTTGCGCCTTGATGAGCTGTATTTCTTTTTTAGACTGCGCCCTCTGTATGTCCCTTATTTCCTTGGTTATTTCGCTCGAAAAATCGATAAAGCTCATTTTGCCTTCTTTATCGGCGCCTTTCAAGAAATTATTTATACGGTGGGTGATTTCGCGCAGCTGGTTTTTAGAGCTTTCCTCGCGCAATATCTTAAGATAGGCCATGACCTGCGAAAGCTGAGGCACTTTGGATCTGGTGACCATATCGAAAAATCTTTTCATATTATCGTCGAAAAGCTTGTTCTGCTCGAGCTTGTTTCTGATGATAATAGCGTCGACGACCTTTTCGCGCCCCACTCCGGCGTAAACGTCCTGTATCATCCTGAATATATGCTTGGAGTATATATTGCGCAGCATCTTATCGTTAAATCCTTCGTTGAGGACCTTGCCGAGCATATACTGATCGTTTATAAAGCCGTTGAGTATGGTTATTTCTATTTCTTCGTTAAGATCGGACGACGCCGGTTCGTATGCGTAAGCCGGTTCAGCGGCGGCCGAGGGTTCGGGCTTGTGTTCGGCGTGGCGCGAATCGGCGGGCGGGCCGCTCTTTTCCCGCACGGGCCTGAGCGGCTCGGTACGGGCGCTCTGGAATATGGAAAAAGCGCACTTGCCGCAAATGCCGGTAAAATTACTTTCGGGTATGCCCGCTCCGCATTTTTTGCAATTCATCTTATTTAACCTCCGCTAATTTTATATAGTTATGGCAGGCCGCGAAGCGTTCCGGCTCTATTTCAACTAGAGGCGGCCGTTTTTTCAGGCAGATATCCGTTTTATATTCGCAGCGCGGGTTGAAGTAGCAGTAATCGCCGGAAGTTTCCACTTCGTTTTTATCGGCTATGGAAAGGTCGGAAACTTCTTTATGCGTAAGTTCGTTGCTTTCGAATTTTTTCAAAAATTTTTCTCTCGAACGTTCGTCGAATGTGAGTATGGAATCCTTTAATAATTTAGAATACGGATGGTACTGCTTTTCAAAAAATCTTTCGCCTGGCGAAAGCTCCATGACCCGTCCCATATAAAGCACCATCACCCTGTCGCTGATATGATTAATGACCGAAAGGTTATGCGAAATGAAAATATAAGTCAGGCCGAACTCGGCCTGCAGGTCGCGCATAAGGTTTAAAACCTGCGCCTGCACGGAAACATCCAGCGCCGATACCGGCTCGTCGGCGACTATTATCTCCGGATTGAGCGCGAGGGCTCGCGCTATGCCGATGCGCTGCTTCTGCCCGCCCGAAAATTCGTGCGGATAGCGTTCAGCCATTTCGGCTGAAATTCCGACTTTTTCAAGCAGGCCGTAAACGAACTCGAGACGCCTGGCTTTGTCGGGATATATGCCGTGCACGATAAGAGGCTCTTCGACTATCTGATAAGCGCGCCATTTGGGATCGAGACTCAGGTTCGGATCCTGGAAAATCATCTGGAATTTGCGCCTGTAATTAAAAAGTTCTGCCCTGGCGCCTATGCGGAAAAAATCAACCGGCGCGGCGCCTGCTCCGGCGCGGCTTTCGCCGGAGGCGCTTCCGGCGGCCTGAGGATAATACCATAGATTGCCGCGAGCCGGTTCGATAAGCCTCATTATGGTTTTTCCGAGCGTCGATTTTCCGCATCCGGACTCGCCGACGACGCCGAGCGTTTCGCCGCGCGAAATTTTAAAGCTTACGCCGTCCACCGCCTTTTTATATCCGTACAGCTTTTGAAACAGGCCGCGGCGCATCGGAAAATATGTTTTAATATCGCAGGCTTCGAGGATGGTGTTTGTTTCTGGCGGCATATATATTATCCATTGAATATTCTAATTTTATATTTTTGTCGGCGCGAAAAACGCGGGCGCATTCAACGTCGGCGGAAAGGCCGCGTCAGAGCGGACGCGCCGCTATATGATTTCCTTGAATATTTCGGGCTTCGGAGACGGTATTACGACGGAATTGACCAGAAGGCCTTTTTCGCCTATTACTCTGGCCGCCGCTTCCACGGCCTCGCGCACGTTCGAAACCGAGCCGGTCATGGTGCAGTAGGCTTTTCCGCCGAGGGCCATGGCGAGCCTTATTTCTATGAGCTCGACGTTGGCGGCTTTAACGGCCGCGTCGGCGCCTTCGATAAGAGATGCCACGGAAAAGGCTTCTACGATGCCAAGCGCGTCCGGCCGGGTGAAATCGCATGCGCCTTTTATCGCCTTAAAAACCGATTCGTGGACGTTGGGTATCACGAAAGAGTCTATCAAAGTGTGCGCCGCAGATTCTATTCCGGCTTCCACGGACGATTTGACCGCCGCCACCTCGCCGCCCACCAGGGCCACGAACTTGCCCGAACATATGGACCTGAGCAGCAATAATTCGGTGTTTGCGGCTTTCACCATGGTATCGCCGATAAGGAATCCCATGGCGACCGAAGACGACTCTATTATTCCAATCGCTCTGCTAGTCATAATTTTTACATTCCCCCGTTTATAATAATCGCGTCGCCCGTCACGGCGGAAACTTTTCCGTCTATCGACGCATGTATATTGGCGCCGAGTTTATTCTCGGCCGCCGAGGCGATCAGCTGCCCTTTTTTCACCATGTCGCCCGCCGCGACCAACGCGGCCGAAGGCTGGCCTATATGCTGACGCAGCTTGATTACGACGGATTTCGGCCTCACTTCGACCGGATCGAGATCGGCGTGATCGCTGTAACCGGCGAGGCCTATTTTAGCTATAAGCTTTTTGATGGGCACTTTTCTATATTGCGCCATGGGATGGGCTTTTATATTTTCCTTGCGGACTTCGAATTTAACCGATGCGGCCGCCGCGTCGCGTTTGGCGGTGGCGCACATAAAGTTGGGCAGAAGCTCCTCCGGGCATGAATAAAATCCGCACAGGCCGCATTCGACGCAATTTACCGCCCACCTGGTTATGAGCGGCTCGTTCTGCGAACTCATCAAAAGCGTGCGCATAACGCGGTGCGGTTCGATCTGATGGCCCACGAGATAGCGCGGGCAGAATTCGGTGCAGTAGGAGCACTGATCGCACGCGGACTTACCCACTTTTCGGAACTGCTGAGGTTTTTGAGTTTTACGAAGTATAAACTTATGATTGGCCGAAAGCACGATATAGCCCGAAGACGTTTTAGTGACTGGAGTTTCGGGGTCGTAAACGACTTCGCTCATCATGGCGCCGCCGGACATAAAAACGGGATCCGGAACCAGGATCTTTCCGGCGTAACCGATGATATCGGAAATCCTGGCGCCTATGGGCACTTTGAGCGTCACGGGCCGCTCCACTTCTCCGGCTATGGTTAAAAATTTATCGGTGACCGGCGCGGAAGTCTTATACGCCATGAAAATATTATAGAAAGTTTCGACGTTTGAAACGATAACGCCCACGTTAAGCGGAATTCCGCCTGGCGGAACGACGCGTCCGAGCACGTCGTTGACCATGACCACTTCGTCGCCCGACGGATAATAATCGCCGAGAATATGTATTTTGATTTTGCCATCGAGTTTATTGGCCGCAATCAAAGCGTTGAATTTTTCAATTGCCTCTTTATTTTTTCCTTTGAGGGCGATAATTCCGCGTTCCGCGGAAGCGTTGGCCACGGCGAGAAGCAGCCCTCCCATAACTTCGTCGGGAAATTTTTTCATGAGCTCTTTATCTTTGCACAAAAGCGGCTCGCATTCGGCGCCGTTTATAATAACGGTATCGACCCTGGCATTCATTTTAACGTGAGTAGGAAAACCGGCGCCCCCGGCTCCGACGATACCGGCGGTTTTGATTATATCGATTAAATTCATAAAAACAGACCTCGATTAAGATAAAAATTAATTAAAAAAACAAACATTACATATTGGCGAACATTTTAATATTTGAAAGTCTTTCTATAT
>JAKPTH010000409.1 GCA_029571125.1 bacterium | reverse complement strand
TATTAACGCCTTCTACGATCTTTCTGAAATCGCCCTGATGTTTCGAAGCGTCGGCGCGGGTTGAGAGTTTTCCTTCTACTGCGGCTACCGCGAGCATATTAGCGTCGGCGATAAGCGCTTTGAGGTTGGCCCTTACCTGCTCCACGGTGGCGTTTATGAAAGCTTTTTTGCCCGGGAATTTTTCGAGAGGAGCCTCGAAATTTCCGCGGCCGAATTCGGCGACGCATGCCATGGCTTTTTTCTTGACGGTGATATGGCCGTTGACCATATCGTTCACGCCCTGGGCCATCAGCTTATAAGCGCCCTGGAAGAGCTCTTTGTTTATTATTACTTCGATATCGCCGAGGTCGTGCTGTTTGCTCATATTGTTCATTTCGCCGATAAGGCCGCTCAGCGCGTCTATGCATGTATTGAGGTTGTTTTTTATTTCGTTGAAATCGCCGTTGTATTTATCGGTTATTTTAGGCGGGATGTCGCCTTTGGCTATTCTATCCACGTATTCTGCGGCCACGTTGAGAGGTCCTATAACCGAGTCGAGCGTTTTATTAACGCCTTCTACGATCTTTCTGAAATCGCCCTGATGTTTTGAAGCGTCGGCGCGGGTATCCAGTTTTCCTTCTACTGCGGCGGCTGAGAGCGTGCCCGCATCTCTGACCAGCAGGTTGACGGCGTCGATGCACATGTTGAGGTTGTTTTTAATTTCGTTGAAATCGCCGTTGTAATTATCGGTTATTTTCTGCGGGATGTCGCCTTTGGCTATTCTATCCACGTATTCTGCGGCCACGTTGAGCGGTCCTATAACCGAGTCGAGCGTTTCATTAACGCCTTCTACGATCTTTTTGAAGTCGCCCTGATGTTTCGAAGCGTCGGCGCGGGTTGCGAGACGGCCTCTCACGGCGGCGTCCGAAAGCGCTCCCGCGTCTTTTACCAGCAGATTTACGGCGTCGATGCACTGATTGAGATTATTTTTGATAGTATTGAAATCTCCGTTATAGTTGTCGGTTATTCTCTGCGGGATATCGCCTTTAGATATTCTATCCACGTATTCCGCGGCCACGTTGAGCGGTCCTATAACCGAGTCGAGCGTTTTATTAACGCCGTCAACGATCTTTCTGAAGTCGCCCTGATGTTTCGAAGCGTCGGCGCGCGTATCCAGCTTGCCTTCTACGGCTGCGTTTGAGAGCGTAGCCGCGTCTTTGACCAGCAGGTTGACCGCATTTATGCACATATTGAGGTTATTTTTAATTTCGTTGAAATCTCCGTTATAGTTATCGGTTATCGCTGGCGGAATGTCGCCTTTAGATATTCTATCCACGTATTCCGCGGCCACGTTGAGCGGTCCTATAACCGAGTCGAGCGTTTTATTAACGCCTTCGACGATCTTTCTGAAGTCGCCCTGATGTTTCGAAGCGTCGGCGCGCGTATCCAGCTTGCCTTCTATGGCTGCGTTTGCGAGCGTAGCCGCGTCTTTGACCAGCAGGTTGACGGCGTCGATGCACTGGTTGAGGTTATTTTTAATTTCGTTGAAATCTCCGTTATATTTATCGGTTATCTTTGGCGGGATATCGCCTTTAGAAATTCTGTCCACGTATTCCGCGGCCACGTTGAGCGGCCCTATAACCGAGTCGAGAGTTTTGTTGACGCCTTCGACGATCTTTCTGAAGTCGCCCTGATGTTTGGTAGCGTCGGCCCTCGTGTCGAGTTTTCCTTCATAAGCCGCGCTAGCAAGCGTTCCGGCGTCTTTAATGAGCAGGGATACGGCGTCGATGCACTGATTGAGGTTGTTTTTGATTTCGTTGAAATCTCCGTTGTATTTATCGGTTATTTTAGGAGGCATATCGCCTTTAGAAATTCTATCCACGTATTCTGCGGTTACGTTGATGGGGCGCACGAACGCGTCTATCATTTCGTTTATGCCTTTTACGATTCCCCTGAACTCGAAATTAGTCTTATCCGTGTCGCCGCGGATATCCAGTTTGCCTTCGTTGATTGCGTTAGTAAGTTTGGCGCATTCGTCGAGAAGGAATTTGATGATTCCCAGGATTCCCGCAGAAATAGCGTAGCTGAGTATTAATGACGCCAAAAGCGCGGCTATGCTTATAAACAATATCATATTAGAAGCGAATTTCGAGCCGTTTTCGGTATCGGTTATATATTTTTTAACTTCTTCGTTTACCGCTTTGGTTATCGACTCGCTTGCGATCCTTAATTTTTTTCCGCTTTCGATGAGTTCGTCTATGGCTTTTTCTATGGTTTGAGACGAATTTTTATATTCTTTCTGAAACGCCTCATGCGCTTCGTCGAAAATATTAAGCAGTTCTTTATAAAGCGGCTCGGCATCTTCTTTCATGATTCTTGAAAGGCTCGTCTGATCGTTGGATTTTTGCAGATTTATAACTTTCGACGCCAGTTCGTGGAGTTTTCTGTGGGGTTCGTTGAATTTTTCAAGCTGCGCTTTAATATCTTCGTTTTCCGTTTTGAAGCCGGCCATCCATTTGCCGAACGCGCATTTTGTATAATCGGTCTGGCCTTTGAAATCGGTATTTCCTTCGATCGCGTGCTCGAGCATCATTACCCATTTCATGTGATCGAGCTCTCTTTCTTTGAGCAGCGAAGGTATCGGAACGGGTATACCTTCTACCACCGTGGTGTACTGGTCTCTTAATTTATGGCCGGATACTATCGAACGCGCGCTTTTTTTGATGACTTCCGCCAGCGATTCGAGTTCGGCGTAGTTTTTCGAGAAATTTTTATCGTTTTTCAATTCGGATAACTGCGCTAATTTAGAATCGAAATTTTTCTCTATGGCTTCGTATTCCGCCGTTAAATTTTTAACGTCTTCGCCCCAGTGGTTGGTTAATTCGTTCGACTTATTGCGAAGCCTCATGGATTCGCTCTGAAAGGATTCCAGCTTTACCAGGATAGGAAATTTGTTTTCAGTAGCGATTTTAAAAGTGATCAACGAATCGTTTGATGTTTTATATCCGATGTAGCCGATAATTATTATGGCGGCGGCCATAAGTATTACAATTATAGCGAGTTTTTTACTCAGGTTTAATTGCATATTAACAACTCCTTTTCCCTATATTTATTGCGTTTATATAAAGCCGCTCTTATAATGTTTTAAATCATTATAATTAAATTTAAATTCAATGTCAACCTGAACTTTGAAAAAATTATAAAAGCGACGCGCCATATTGCTTTTACAATAAGCGCGCCATTTTTTACTCAGGCTTTATAACTGAATTTATTTTTTCTTAGCTTTGCTGACTTTAAATTCCTCTATCAACAGCCTCAGCGATTCGCCCGAGCCCGAAAGCTCTTCGCTCGACGCCGCCAGCTCTTCCGACGAGCTCGCGTTTTCTTCGGTTATGGAAGCCACGTTTTCTACGGCCTTGAAAACTTCGTTAGCCGTGGCGCCCTGCTCTTCGGTGGCGGAGGATATTTCTTCGATAGCTTTCGCAGTTTTTTCCACGCCTTCGAGTATTCTTTTGAGCGCGTCGCCCGCTTGTTCTGAAAGCACGGAACCTTCGGCCACTTTGCTGGCAGATTCCTTTATCAGGTTGGTTATTTCTTTTGCGGCCG
>JAKPTH010000408.1 GCA_029571125.1 bacterium | reverse complement strand
TCGCAGATGAAATTATATCCGGCGGCTAAAAGGTTTTTAAAATCGACGTTATTATTATAAAGGTGATCAATGGGAGCGAATCTCAACCCAAATCTCAACAATATCAACGACCGGCTTATCGCGGCCGTTTTGTCGGGCGATAAAGCGGGCCTGGTAAAGATATTATCTTCCGAAAAATCGCTGGCCAACTGGTCCGACAAAGCCGGAGTCACTATATTGATGATAGCGGCCATGGCTTCTAACGCCGAAATAATCGACTGCCTGATAAGCAGTATGGCGAAAGTCGATAAAACCGACGATTCCGGAAACAGCGCGCTGATGTACGCGATCTCATATTCAAACGTACAGGCGGCGGCGGCGCTTATTAAAAAAGGCGCAAACGTTTATTTAAAAGACCGGTCAGGACTGGCCGCGGCCGAGCTCGCCGAATTATATTCCCAGAAAGAAATCGCCGCTCTGATAGCGGGCAAACCATCAAAATCGCAGACCGTCCTCAAACCCGAAGGCGGAAAGTATATTTACAATTCCGACGCGCGCCAGAACGCGAGCTTTATTGCCGGCGTATTTTCATTTATAATAACCATACTCAAATACGGTTTCGTAATGCTCCTTTTTTTAATAGCTATCGGCATATACGTTTCCAAGAACGAAGGGCAGATCGAGCCGTATCCATCCATGCAGAGCGCCAAAAAAAGCCAGAGCGCCCAGGCAAAAAAAACTCCGGCGCGCCCGGCGGCTAAAAAAAACAGACTGGCCGTCAATTCAATGTTAATAGAATACATTAAAAATTCCGACGCCAAATCCGCTCAAAATTTAATCGAATCAGGAATCTTCGACCTCAACGCCATGGACTCTTCGTCCATGACGCCTCTCATGCACGCCGCCAAAAAGGGCTTTCCCGATCTGGTGAAGCTTTTAATCGACAAAGGCGCCGCAATGGAATCCGTAGACGTCATGGGAAACACGGCCCTGTTTTACGCCATAGAAGGCGGTTTCACCGGCGTAGTACAGATGCTTCTGGAAAAAGGCGCAAACTACGAGCACTCTAATTTCAGCAATATAAAACCTCTGATCCACGCTTCCAAAGACGGCAACTGCGATATCATAAGGCTTCTCATAAACCGGGGCGCCAACGTTAACGCCGAAACCGGATACCGCGACACGGCGCTTACCTGGGCGGTATATAACGGCCATTACGAAGCGGTAAAAATGCTTATAGAATCCGGCGCGGACATTAACATAACCACTCTCCACGGCGACACGCCTTTCACCCTGGCCCAAAAACAGGGACGCGATAAAATTTACGAACTTTTAAGCCGGGCTAAAAAATGAAGGCAATATTCACAAACTCGCTGCGGGGCGATGATAAATAAATGCAATGGATATCGCTGAGCCTTATTGCGGCGTTTTTTTACGCCCTGCGCTATATCTTCGTAAAAAAATACCTTTCGCAAGCCAGTTCGCTCGTAATAACTTTTTCGGTAAGATTTTTCGGCGCGCTTTTAATCGCGCCGCTGGCCTTCGTCATCCAGGCGCGCGACGTCAACGCCGGCCTTCTGATGACGACGGTGCTCGCCACGTCTGTATTAACGGCCGTATCCTCGGTCATACAGTTTTATTCCGTTAAAAATTACGACATTTCCTCTTCGCTGCCTTTTCTTTCTTTCGTACCGTTTTTCATGGCGTTCTGGGTTTATATCATCCACGGAGCGCTGCCGGGAAAATATTGCATAATCGGAATATTGCTGCTGTGCTCGGGCGCTTATATAATCGGCAGGCAAAATGCGGGGCATACGAAGCAGCCAGCGGCCGGCGGCGGCGCCGCGCTTTTTTTCGTTTCCGCGTTAATATTGGGGCTGACTACGGTTCTGGACAAAACCGCCATAGAAAGCGCCGGAGCCGGAGGAGTCATCTATTCAATCTGCTGGAACGCTTTTTCAGCGCTGATTTTTTCGCCGCTTTTTTTCGCCGGCAAAAACTCGAACCTTTATATCTCTCAGTTCAAATCTCATTTCCGGCACTTATTCATACAGGGCGTCTTCGGAATAACAGCTTTCGCGGCGCAGATGCTGGCGGTCGAATACTGCAGGAACTCAGCTTCGAACGTGGTGTACGTCAAATCGCTGACCATGCTGCAGATTTTTTTCGCCGTATGCATATCTTCGGTAATATTCGCGGAACGCGGCGCGAGCGACAGAATACCGGCCTCGGCTCTGATGATAGCCGGAGCCGCCGTCATAGCCGCGGCTAAATAGCGCGCAATTATTTTATTATTATATATTTTTTGTCGAGCGCGAGCGCCATGAGTTTTGAATCGGGCGTGACGGCCACGGGCCTGCCTACCAGCTCGAACATTGGAAGGTCGGTAACGCTGTCGGAGAAAGCGTATGAATTTTTAAGATCGTAGTCTTCGAGGTTTATCTCCCGCCTCAGGCGGACTATTTTTTCTTCGCCCTTGCAGTTATTTCCGTCAAGAACCGGAACCAGCCGGTCATATTCATCAAATTTAATATTGGTGGCGATGGTGCGCAGAGCGTTTATACGGCCGCCGATGGTTTCTATGTAAAAAGACGGGGAGGCGGAAATTACCACTATATCATAAAGCCCTGTGGCAGCAAGTTTTTTTATCGCTTCGGAAACCGAAAAATTGAGCTTTCCGGCGAAAAGGCGGCGTAAAAACCTGCCGGCGTAATCGGCCAGGTCCGCGCGCGTTTCTCCTTTTAAAAGCCGCAGCGCGTTTTGCTTGAGCGTGACATTCGAGACGGCGCCCAGCTTAAAAAAAACGGCCAGCAGCAGAATCCACGGCAGCATAAAGGCCCTCGCGGGATTCGTGCGCAGATAAAAAGCGATAAACGCCACGAAAGTGTCGCAGCGAAAAAGGGTATCGTCTATGTCGAGAAGTATAAGCCTTTTCTTTTTTTCCTTTTGCATGACGAAAAAATTATAACATGAAATAGACATATCAGTCAAGCTAAATGAAACGGCATGAGGTTAAAAAAAGAATATAATAAAATTGACATATATTGTTAAATATGTTAAGATAATTTAAAGGTTTTAAAGAGGCGCCGACTGTATATTTCAAGTGCCGGGCGTTTATTGTTTCCGCGATAGCGTAGCGCGCACGCCGTAAAGGAGAATTTCTATGATAGAAGCCAATTTAAATTCGATCTACACTTTTTCGTTCGTACTAGGCCTCGGTTTCGCGGTGCTTTCAGCCGTTTTTTCGGCGTTTTCAGGCGACTCCGACGTCCATCACGGCGACATGGCCTCTTCACACGAACTGGTCCACGGCGAAAACGCCGCATCGGGCGATCCTGCTCACGCCGCCCACGACGCGCCTCAAGGCGCTGAAATCCATTCGGACTCGAACCTTTCCGGCCCTTCTCTCCTTTCGCCGATGACTATTTCGGTTTTCGCCACTTCGTTCGGCGGTTTCGGCATATGCTGGCAGAAGGTTTTCGGAGCCAATTTCGCTCCCATGGGCGTAGTTTCAAGCGTTATATTCGCCGTGGTAATAGCCATATTCACTTTTTACGCCTTCGCGATGCTCTTCAGAGAAGTCCAGAGCACGTCCAACGTCCGCTACGAAGACATGATAGGCCTCGCCGGCGACCTCACGGTCGGAATCAACGATGAAAACCCAATAGGACAGGTCGTTTTCGCCGCAAAAGGAAGGCGGCAGGTAGCCATGGCGCGCTCGCTCGACGGAAAGGCCATCGAAAAAAACAGGAAAGTCAATATAGTGAAGGTAGATAAAAACTATGTCTATGTCCAGGAATAAGAATTAATATCAAACAAATATCAAAAAGGAGATGGGGCAATTTATGGAAATACTGAATTCCATGTCTTCAACGGCGGCTTATATGGCCGGGTTCGTCTTACTGGTAATATTCCTTTTCGCTTATATATGGGCGTCGAGGTATATCAAGGTAGGCCCTAACGAAGTTTTAATCATTTCAGGCCGCAAGCGCAAGGTCATTCATCCCGACGGATCGGTTTCGGTCGTCGGCTACAGAATAGTCCATGGCGGCGGCGCGTTCGTCATCCCGGTCATAGAACAGGCGCAGATAATGTCCATGGAATTGATAACGCTCGATATCAAAACGCCGCCGGTTATAACGCTGCACGGCGTTCCGGTTCTGGTAGACGGCGTGGCGCAGATCAAGGTGAAATCCGATGAAATATCCATAGGAACCGCCGCCGAACAATTCCTTTCAAAAACTCAGACGGAAATCATGAAAATAGCTCACCAGACGCTCGAAGGCCACCTGCGCGCGATACTCGGCACGATGACCGTCGAAGACATCTATAAAAACCGCGACGAATTCGCCATAAAGGTCCAGCAGGTTTCAGCCCCGGACCTTTCAAACATGGGCCTTTGCATAGTATCTTTCACGCTGCGCGATATAACCGACGAAAACCAGTACCTTGAATCGCTCGGTAAGGCGCGCATAGCCGAAATCAAAAAAGACGCTTCAATAGGCGAGGCAAACGCTCAGATGATAGCCACCATAAAAGCTTCCGAAGCCGCCCGCGACGGGGAAATCGCCAAGATCGAAGCCAAGACGAGAATAGCCGAAAAAACACGCGACTTCGAAATGAACCAGGCCGAATATCAGGCGTCGGTAAATAAAAAGAAGGCGCAAACCGACCTCGCATACGACCTTGAATATAATATCAAACAGCAGGAAGTCAAGCGCGAAGAAATGAACGTGCAAATCGTCGAAAAAGAAAAATCGATCGAAATACAGGAAAAAGAAGTAAAAAGAAAACAGCAGGAATTCGAAGCCACAATAATAAAAGCGGCCGAAGCCGAAAAACAGAAAATAGAAATGCTCGCCGGCGCAGCCAAGGTCAAAAGCCTGACCGAAGTCGAAGTTGAAAAAGCGAAAGGCCTTACCAGCGCCGAAGTCGAAAAAGCCCAGGGTCTCGCCCAGGCCGAAGTAGAAAAAGCGAAAGGCTTGACCAGCATCGAAATAGAAAAGAACCGCGGTATGACCGAAGCTCAGATCATAAAAGCGAAAGGCCAGTCAGAAGCCGAAGCGATGACGGAAAAAGCGGCCGCATGGCAGAAATATAACGACGCGGCCATAGTCCAGATGGTAATCGAAAAGCTGCCTGAATTAGCCCGCGCCGTAGCGGAACCGTTAGCGCGCACCGAAAAGATAGTAATGATAAATTCCGGCAGCGGCGAAGGCGGAGCTTCTAAAATGACTAAGGAAGTAATCAATATCATGTCGCAGCTTCCTCCCGCCATAGAAGCGCTTACCGGCGTCAAGCTCGAAAGCATAATCAAAAGGCTCGAAGGAAAAGAAAACGTCAACAACGCACCGGCCGCGGACAAAGAAACCGACGGCAAAAAAGCTTAAAATCATATTTTAATATCATATAAAAAAGGATGCACGGGAATTAAATCTTGCGCATCCTTTTTTATTTCAGTTTAACGTTTTGCATAATAAAAAAAAGGCCGTCCGGAAAAGTAATTTTTCAGACGGCCTTTTTTATTTAGAGCTTTAATTTACCACAAAAAAAGCTGAATTATTTAAGGGTAACTTTCGCGCCAGCGGCTTCGAGTTTGCCTTTTATGTCTTCAGCGTCTTTCTTAGCGATGCCTTCTTTTACCGGCTTCGGAGCGCCGTCAACGAGGTCTTTCGCGTCTTTCAGGCCGAGGCCGGTGAGTTCGCGAACGACTTTAATGACGTTGATTTTGTTTGCGCCTGCATCGGTAAGGATAACGTCAAATTCGGTTTTTTCTGCTGCTGCTGCCGCAGGAGCTGCTGCCGCTACCGCTACCGGAGCTGCCGCGGATACTCCCCATTTGTCTTCGAGGGTTTTCACTAAATCGTTAACTTCGAGTAAGGTCATTTTTTCAAGCGCCTGGATTAATTCATCTTTTGTCATTGTAATTTCTTCCTCCTGATAAATTTTATTGTTTTATTTTACTGTATAACTTTTTTACGCCGCCGCGCCGCAACTAAAAGTATAAAGCGCGCCGGGCAAGGCTTTCGCTAAGCCTAAGCAGCCTCTTCCATTTTCTTTGCGCGCTGCGCGAGTACCTGAACAAGGCCTCTCGTGCCTGCAGAAAGAACGGTAACGATACCGCGGGCAGGGGACTGCAATACCGACAGGAACATGGAGCGCAATTGCGGCATAGCCGGGATGCTGCGCATAACCGTGAGCTGTTCGGCATCGTAGATTTCACCGTTGATAACGCCGGCTTTTAAAGGTATTTTTTTAACTTTTTCAAATTCGTGCAATACTTTCAAAGGCGCTATCGGATCGCCATAAGCTATAGCTATAGCGGTCGTGCCGGTCA
The DNA here is from genome assembly GCA_029571125.1 of bacterium. Lineage (GTDB taxonomy): Bacteria > Muiribacteriota > UBA9980 > UBA9980 > UBA9980 > UBA9980. The sequence continues at coordinate 566 of JAKPTH010000408.1, read as the reverse complement.
TGTATTTTTCGATCGACGCATATCCGAATTCGGAGATGGCGATACGCGCGAGATTGTTTTTGAATATGCGATATTCAACTTTTTCGGCTCTGAGTTTGCGACGGAGAGCTGAAATGTCTTTAACGGTAACACCTTTAAAGTCTGTTAATATAAATCCCTGCGCCTGACCTAATTTTTCTTTGATCAATTTAACTTTTTGCTCTTTTTGTGGTGTTGGCATTAATGTGTACACCTCCTTTAGATTTTATTTATTCCGATTTATGGATAACTTGGTTTTTTGCATACGCTTTTGTTTTAAGAGGCTTCCAAAGCGGGATTAAAAAAACCCTGCGTTGAAGGCATTGGCATATCCGAAACAACACAGGGTTTTAATATCTTGAACAATCGCGCCGGCGGGCGGTTAAATAATCAAACGATCCGCAGGGCGTCATCCGCAAAATTTCTATGCTTGTTTCGGCCGGCCGCCGGTTTTTAAAAACCTGGCGATTAAAGGCTATGCCTGCCATGCTGTCTTTAACAAATTCTTATAAAAGAACCGCCCTTTTATAAGGGCATAATGTCTATAT
>JAKPTH010000342.1 GCA_029571125.1 bacterium | reverse complement strand
CGTCGATGACCGTGCCGCTCTGCGAAGCGGGTGCGGAAGAGCCGGACCCTTCGGCGGCCGGCGCTGCGGAATCGTTTGCCGCAGGCTGGTTCTGGCCTTCGGAATTATTGGGGACTTCGACGCCGACGCCCTGGCCCGCGCCGTTTACCGCTTCGTTTACGGCGTTAGCGCCTTCTTCGGCAGCTTTTCCGACGGCGTCAGCGGCTTCCTGCGCGCCGTTCTGGATCTGGTTTCCGAGTTGCTGCACATCGGCGCCTATTTCTTCGCCGGCTTTTTTAACGTCGCCTTCGATCGAAGAGAACATTTGCTTGAAGCTATTTACGAGTTCTTTGAATACGTCGAACAATCCTTTGAAAATATCTTTTAAGCCTTCGAATATGCCTTTGAAACCGGTTTTGATGGATTCGACTCCGCTTTTAACGCTTTCTGCGGTAGCGGTCATGGCTTCGGCGCCGTTAGCGTTCTGCTGCTGGTTTGCCGCGCCTTCAGCCGGGGCCGCCTGTGACTGGTTGTCTCCGGCCGCGGCTGCGTTATCGTTTGATATTTCGAGTTTGTTTACGTTTTCTTTAAGTTCGTTTATTCCGGCGTATGAAATGTTTGCGGATGATAAAAATAAAGAAAATATAAAAACGGTTATTATTGATATTGAGATTCTGCTATAAATGTTTTTACTCATAATAAACGCCTCCCGGTATATGAAAAATAATACTTTCGCCATATAATACTCGTAAAGATAAAAAAAGGTTCCATTTTTTATTTGATTTTACCGTTACGAATCATTAACCTATAATAGGAAAGTTAAATGAGTGTTTTCAAGAATCCGAGTTTGCGCAGTTTGTTGAGCAAGTCTATTTTCTTGGGGTCTGAATGCGATTCGGGGCCGAACAGCGGTTGCGGGGTGCCGTCCTGATTAAGTTTAACTTTGTATTCGACGGATTCTTTTTCGTCGTTGAGTATGCGCAGCGCCGTTCTCTGGCCGAAATCTTTGGATTTTATGGCGACCACTACTTCGGAGTTGATCTGTTCGCTGACGTAATCCATGTTGTATGTGCCGATGACGGTTATTTCACGGTCAAAAACGAATGTTTTGGAGTGAAGTTTGCGCACCGTGTTGAATGCGTATAATTTGCAGTTGGGCAGGTTTTTTAAGATATTAGGCCAGTCTTCGAGGAAGAACGCCTGGGTGAGGAGGCTGTCGCTGCTTACGGGGCTGTTGGTGTGGATGTTGATAGCGACGCCGTTGGCGTTAGCGGCTTTGAGCGCGTCCATGGCTTCGGGGGTGAGCACTACGTATGGGTTTTGTACCATAACTTCTTTGCGCGCGGTTTTCATGAAGGCTGAAATCGCGGGAGTGATGTCGTTGCGTTTGCCCTTGAAGGAGTGTTTATCTAACACTACGATAGGGTATTCGTGGACGCCGTTCATGGGGTCGTAACCGCTATAGGACTGCATTTTTTTGTACTTGGCGAGTTCGCCGGTGTATCTTGCGAGAACGTCGGCGTATTTTGAGCCGGCCGGAGCTTTGGGAAGGCCCATTCCGCTGATGTAAGACTGCATGGCGACTCTTGCCAGTTCGAGTTCATGCGCTCTGGAAGACCAGTTGCCGAAAAAGTCTCTTGTAACGTTAAAAACCATGTGAGAATTGAACTCTTCGTCGAAGGCGCGCTGAATGCCGGCGATCGCTTTTTTACCTTTGATTATGACGTCGGTGTCGCGGTAAACGGTAGGTTCGTCGGAGGGATCTACGAAATAGTTCATGGATATGTTTCTGCCGCCGCAGATAAACCATTCGCTATCGACGATTATTATTTTGTCGTGGTTGGAACCGGTAAGGTTGCGTATATTGCCGATCGCGCTTATTATATTGGCGCTGGCGGGGTTGTAAACGTGGATTTCGACGTTTGGAACCGCGATCAGTTCCTGCAGGTAATCCTGGCCGAGCATGGTTCTGGTGAGTTCTTTGGTGCCGCGGGCGTCCATCATCAGGCGCACTTTAACGCCTTCGCGGGCTTTTTTCAAAAGCATTCCGAGCATCGACATGCCGAAAACGTCTTTTTCGACTATGAAATAAGTTACGTCGATGGATTTCTTTGCGCGGCTCATAACATACCAGCGGGCGTACCAGGATTCGTTGTTGTCTGTTAAAAGCCTGGCTAAAGCAGTAGGATTGCCGGCCTGGCGGTTTAATTCGTCGAACACATCGACGGCCGTCATGGACGTTTTTTGCTGAGCCAGAGCGTGGCTGCCGGCTGTGAAAACAAAAGCAGCGACGATAAAACAGATAGCTAAAAAGGAAATTGATTTTTTCATAGAATACCGCCTTTTATGTAAATTTAAAAAATTATCATTTCAAACGATGACAGATAAATTATAATATAGTATTTTTTTTTCGTCAAGCATTATGCATAAACTATTTTGAAAATTAATGATTTGTTCTAATTTTTAACGGGTATTGTTGGGCGGGGCGCCAGACAAATTTTTTCGGGGACTCGTTCAAAAATCCCTCCGGGATTTTTGCCGCTCGTGCTCGGCGGCCGCACGCCGTTGCCGTCCGTGGCGCGTGCGGCATTAGGGCGTCCGTGCCCAGACCTCTCGCCCATCCATGGTTCTGAATCAACTTCTTGCCCGAAAGACAAGGATGCAGCTCTTGAGATTTTATATGGTCACTATTACAACTTAAAACAGGAACTTTTTAAATTTAAGCGAGTAGTTGTGGGCAGGGCGCCAGACAAATTTTTTCGGGGACTC
>JAKPTH010000314.1 GCA_029571125.1 bacterium | reverse complement strand
TTCCGATCTGCTCGAAATAGAAAACATCGAATTCTGCTTCCACGCCCTGGTAGAAGACATCGTAAATATGAACCTTTTGTCGGCTTCTAATAAAAACATAGAGTTGAGCTGCTCCATCGATAAAAAGTACGACCATTACCTCATCGGCGATCCGTCGCGGCTCAAGCAAATCCTTTTGAATCTGGTGGACAACGCCGTTAAATTTACCGAAAAAGGCTCCGTCACTCTGGAATGCCGTACTCAATACGAAAACGACGAAAGGGTTTCCGTAGAAATATCCGTCGCCGACACCGGGATCGGAATTTCTCCGGAACGGATCAAAGATATATTCAAGCCTTTCACCCAGGCGGACGGCTCGATAACCAGAAAATACGGCGGCACCGGCCTGGGACTTACGATATGCAGCAAGCTGATATGCCTTCTGGGGGGCCACGGTCCTCTGGTTACAAGCGAACCCGGCCATGGCAGCAAGTTTTCTTTTTTCATGCATTTCAATAAAGCCCGCGCGCAAGCGGCTTACGAAAGCAGCTCGCCTCGACCCGAAACCCTGGAAATATGCGCGCCGTCAATTTCTCCCGAAAAAGTGAAAGTCCTCGTCGCAGAAGACGATTCCGTAAACTCATTTCTCATGAGCCGTTTTTTGCAGCTTTATAAGTACGGTTATAAAATCGTGGACAACGGTCTGGCGGCCGTCAGAGAAGCGTCGGCTTCCAATTACGACATTATTTTCATGGATTTGCAGATGAGCGGGCTCAACGGCATCGAAGCCGCCGCCGCCATAAGAAAAAACGGCATAACCACCCCCATAATAGCCTGCACGGCCAGCGCCGTCAAAACCGACATAAACGAGTGCCTTAAATCAGGCATGCAGTCCTATATTATAAAACCCTTTGAATTCAGCGATATCATCAAGGCCATCAATGAATTCGTCGAGCCCTCTTAAAATCCGAAATCCCAGTATCGCCGCTGCGCAGCATTTCTTTCCGCTTTGGACCGGCATTCTAAATCCGATAAAAAATATAAAAAAATGCTCATTTGTTTTGACATATAAGAAATGGTATGGTAAAATAAAGAGTTAAATATTTAAAACCGTTCCGTATTCTGCGGACGCAGGTTTTTATATTGTGCAATAAATCAAAAGCGGGTAATTTACAATGACGGAATATATTAAAAAAATAATATTTTATTTTCTTCCGGCGGCTCTGATGATTATAGTTATCGCCGGCGCGGGCCGTCAAGCTTGGGCTTTTGAAAAAAGGCCCGCTCCGGCGTATATTTCGATCGTCAAAATTATGCCTTCTTCCGCCGCGGGCCAGATACCGCCCGACGCTATTTTCAAAGCCGAGTTCAGTTCGGCCCTCGACGCGAGCACTGTAAACGAAAAGTTCGTCTGCCTGACGCTGAATAACAAACCCGTAAAAACAGTCCTGAAATATCTTAAAAATTCCAGCACAGTAGTCGTCAAGCCCGTCGAAAAACTCCGACACGATAAGATATACAACCTGATTTTCAAAACCGGGCTTCGCGGAGCGGACGGCGAACGGCTCAAAAGCGCGTTGATGTATCAGTATTCTACGATAGTTTCGCCCGACTGCGATTCGTTTAAAGTCGTATCGCAATATCCTCTCGCGGGCGCCGAAATATACGAGTCACGCCCGATGATATTCGTACAATTCGACAGGCCTCTTTATTTCGGCTCCGCCGAAAACACCGAAGAGCTCAACGATTATTTAAACCTTTACCTTAACGACGAGTTAATACCGTCGAAAGTCCGCTATAATAAAATATTAAAAAGGCTCGAACTGACTCCGGCGATGGATCTAAAAAGCGGCGGACTTTACAGCGCCGCCCTCAGCCGAAAAGCCCGGGGTTCCGGCAACAAAGGGCTTTCAGAAACATACGTATGGCAGTTTACGGCCTATAAACCGGTATTTTACCTCGTAAGTTCCTATCCGGGCTTAAACGGCGGCCGGCTAAACTCATACGATCGAATACTGCTTTCTTTTTCCGAGCCTCTGGATTCCCGGCTTGACTATGAAGAATACGTAACCGTTTGCGACGCCAAAGGCGGCATAATCAACGGCAAGTTCATGGTATACAAATCTAAAAATCTACTATTCGTGCCGGACTTCGCTTTTTTTCCGGGAACATATCAGCTTAAAGTATCGAACCAGCTAAAATCATACAACGCCAACCGCCTCAACGACGCAGTAACTATCAATTTCAGCGTCGCTACGGACGATTACAACGTCGGTGAGAAGATACGTGACAATTAAAAATATAATAACATTGCCGAAAAACAGCTCCACAAAAAAATATGCGCTCCGGCTGCTGTGCCTGGCTCTGACGGCCCTTCTTTTTTGTATCGCGCCGGCCGTGCGAGCAGAAGCGCAGGCAATCAGCCAATATTTCGAACAGAAATCGGAAAATTTCATCTTTCACAATCCGGTATTTTTCGAACGCGATTCAAAACCCGCGTTCGTGTCGGCTGAAACCGGAGCACTGAAGGCTTTCGTCAGCGGCTCCGAATCTCCGCTCTGGCGTTTCGGCTTAAGAAACGAACTCAAGCCGAAAAAGCTTTCGACGTCTCTGGACCGTTCAAAATTCATGCTGCAGTATGAAAACAACGCTTTCGAAATAATCGGAGCCGACGGAGCGGCAATTTATTCCGATCTGACTCCGGCTCAAAAAATGCTTTCCGCGCCTTCGCCCGAAGGATTCATTTTCATAAAAAATAACGTCCTTTGCTCGGTAGAAGGACCTAAATGCGAAAAAAACGAAACCCCTTTAGCTTATCCGGCTTTCGCCGTAAGCTCTGTGGTCACCGACGGCGGAAGCTTTTATTATTCCGTTCTCGCCGCTTCCGGATTCGAAATATTCCTGGGCACTTCGGTCCGCTCTTCTCCGGTTTGCTCCATGCGTTCTCAAGTCTCAGCCGGCTCCGAAGCCCTGCTTTATTTTAGCGGCGGCGGAGATCAACCGCTAAAATACGCCATAGGCGAAAACAATACAGTCAAAATATACGATTGCTCCAAAGCCGCACCCGAGTTCAAAACCGAATTCAAAACCGATTCAGCCGTCAGCTCTCTTTACGGCGCAAACGGCCTCGAAGGTACGGCTTCTGCCGTAATCGCCGGATGCGAAAACGCGTATTACGGTTTTTCCGACGCGGATTCATCAAAGCTGTTCAAGCTCGAAACCAGGGCGAAAAACTCATACCTTGCGGCCGCGCTTCACTCAAACGGCATCAACCCGCTTTTTTTCTACTACAAAAGCAACGACGCCGCGGCGCTTTACGATATAAAGTCTCAAAAACAGCTTTCCGAATATAAATTCGATAATAAGACATTGGCCGGCCCCGTTTCCGGCCGCTACATCGCCTCTAAAAACTCGGCTTTCTTTCTAGTCGCTTACACCAGCTCGATTTTATGCCTGCAGGTCCCTGCGCCCGGCGCGCAGGGCGACTTTTATTTTTCTTCGGATCAGCGCTTCGCTTCGCCGGCCAAAGCCGCGGGCGGAACTATTTCAATTAAAACTCCCGACATTATAAAAAATATCGACATAAATAAACTGCTTCAATTATACGCATCTTATAAAAATGAAACCCATATAGCCGCCGGCGCGCTTTTACTAATCGTTCTCATTTTCGCTTTCAGAAAAAAACTGCGCCGCGCTAAAAACGGCGGCGGCTATCACGAAGCGGTAAGCGGCGCGCAGATCGACCGGCTGCGCGAAATGCTCGCGGCTAATCCTGAAAACGTAGAGCTGACTTTAAATATAATTCAGCTGCTAAAAAAAGACGATAAGCTCGAAGAAGCCGCAGAATATTATAAAACCCTTATCAAGCTCAGGCCCGGCGACGAATTGTATTACGAAGAGCTTCTCGACTTGAAGACTGGATACTTTCAATTCGTGAGCGAAGTGTGCGCCATATATAAAAAAAAGGCGAAAATAAAAAACGTCATAGCCGCTTATGAATCGCGTAAAAACGCCCTGAAGCCTGAAGACAAATCATATATTTTCGTAATAAAAATACTCGCACGCCTTTATATCGATGATAAGCCTTATCAGGGCGAATCGCAGCAGGGCGCTTCGGAAAACACAAAAAAAGCGGCCGCCCTCCTCGAAGAGATCACAGCCGCCGAGCCTAACTCGATAGAAGAACTCGTCATGCTGGCCGATCTTTATTTAAAGTCGGCGGAATACGAAAAAGCCGTAAACGTTTTTAAAAAGCTCATAGAAATAGATAAATCCAACGGCCTGATCAGCCATTATCAAAATCTTTTCATGATCTACAACAAACTTTCCCAGATCGAAGAGGCGCTGGAAATATTCCGCGTGGTAATGGAGCTTAAAAACAGCGCCATCGAAGCTCTATTGGGGCCGGCTTCCGATTTTTTCAACGAAAGCTTCAAAAACGGCAATAAGAAAGCCGTCCTTCTTTACGGCGATTGCATTATCAGCGCTTACAACCGTCAGAAAAACGTGAACGCCGCGCTGGCCGCTATCGACAGAATATTATCCGTATATCCTCAGGAAAAAGCCATTTTAAAAAGAAAAGGATTCCTGATGCTCGAAAATGACGTGGAAACGAATATCGTAGAAATTTTCAAGGACCTCTGCGAGCTTTTTCCGGGCGACGTACGCATCAGATACGAGTACTGCAGGCTGCTTTTTAAAAATAAAAAATTCGACGAAAGCCTGGCCATCATTTTCGATTCCTTTAAAAAGAAAGAAAACATCGATAAATACGTGGAATTATTTTCACAGATTTCCTCGCTATTGATCAAAGAAAAAAAGTGCCAGCGGGTAATAGACCTCGCTCCGGTCGCCTACAAATTAAGCCAGTCAAGCCTCTGCCTGAAATGCCTCGCCGAAGCTTATCTAAAAAACGGCGACATCGACAGGGCCAACGAAATATACCTTAAAAAGATCGAGCTCAGCCCGAACGACCGGGAAGCCGAAAAGCGCCAGAAATATATAAAGACCCTTATCGACGAGCGCGGCATACTCGAGATGAAATCTTCATCCTCCGAAGAACTCGAACTGGCCATCGACGGTGAAACGGTAAAAGTGAAGCGCAGCAGCATCGACGTCGAAAGCCGCGTACAGGTGAGCCCTCTCGAAATACAGGCGGCGGAGGCCAGGCTTTACTATGAAAAAGGCGACTATAAAAAGGCCATAGCCATTTTTCAGCAGCTGATAAAAGCCACTCCCGAAAGCAAGCGCACGCTGGTTATGAATATCTATCTCATGAACTGCTTTTTAAAAGAAAATCTTACGGCCGCGGCCGAGAAAGTTTATAACTCAATAGACCTCAAACCTCTCAACCTTTCGGCCGGCGAGGAACTGGCTTTTAAATACAAAGCCGGCGGAATATTTTTAGAATGCGGCCAGCTCGAAAAAGCCGAAGCCATATTTTCCGAAGTAGCCGCCATAGACATGGGCTATAAAAACGCGGGCGAAATAATAACCTCGATAAAAGCTAAAATCGCCGCGCGCAAGGCCGAGGCACTTCAGCACCAGCAGGCGCCGACCTCCGACGATTCGGAACGCACCATGATCGCCACCATCGCCAATGAAACCGATTATATCGACAAGCGCTATAAAATTCTCGGCCAGATAGGAAAAGGCGGCATGGGCATCGTTTACAAGGCTATCGACACCGCGAACCAGGCCCAGGTGGCCATAAAAATCCCCATCCTCACATTCAAGGACGACAGGGGATTTATGGAACGCTTCGAGCGCGAAGCGGACGTTTCCAGCCGGCTGAAGCATCCGAATATCCTCAACATTTTCGACGTGATAAAGGGCGAACTGCCCTATATGGTTATGGAACTTCTCGTGGGCCGCAGCCTTAAGGAAATTTTAAAGGAGAAAAAATCTTTTTCTCATCTCGAAATGAGAGACATCGCCGTGCAGTGCTGCGACGCCCTCGCCTACACTCACGGCCTCAATATTATTCACCGCGACATAAAACCCGAAAACATAATGATAGTCGAAAACAGCACCGTAAAAATAATGGATTTCGGCCTGGCCAAGGCGCTCGACGAATCCAGCGTCACCAAAGCCGGAACCATTATGGGCACGTTCGCCTATATATCGCCGGAACAGTGCCTGGGCGAGCAGATAGACGGCAGGGCAGATTTATATTCCTTGGGAATAATGCTTTATGAGATGCTGACAGGCGAAAAGCCTTTCACCTCAGGCGACTATGTCCATCAGCACCTTAAAGTCAAGCCGCAGGCGCCTACAAAGAAAAATCCGCTGATACCTTATCCGGTAGAGGCCGTAGTGCTTAAGTGCATCGAAAAAAAACCGCAGGACAGATATTCATCGGCAAGCGAACTCAAAGACGCGCTTTTAAAAATCGCATAGGAGCTTGAAATGAAAAACATCAAAAAACGACTCGGCGATATGCTCGTCGAAAAAAATATAATAACCGAAGAACAGCTTTCCGAAGCGCTCAAGCAGCAAAAACTAAGAAAGCAGCGCCTGGGAAAGGTTCTTGTCGATTTAAATTTCGTCACGGAAAAGGCCATACTTAAAATTTTATCCGAACAGCTAGGAATCCCCATCATGGATATTTCCACGACCATCATAGAAGAAGACGTCGCGCGCCTTATAGATCCCGATTTCGCCCGCGACAAACTGATAGTGCCGCTTATGATCGACGGGGACAAGCTTATAGTCGGAATGGCCGATCCGCTCGACGTCTTTTCCATAGAAAAGCTCGAAACGTCAATAAAAATGCCCATAGAAGTGGTAATATGCCCGGAGATGCAGATAACCAGCGCGATCACGGCCTTATACGGCGCCATCAATCCCACGGTCTCGGCGCTGGTATCGGAAGCGGAGCTTCAGTCCGAGCAGGAGCAGCTCGACAAGATGGACGCCGAGGTAATAGAGCTTATAGGGCGCGGCGAGGAAAGCGACCCTGTGGTAAAACTGGTTTCGGAAGTCATAAAAGAGGCCGCCGCCAAACGCGCGTCGGACATACACGTAGAGCCTACAGAAAAGGGCCTTATAATAAGGTTTCGAATCGACGGCGTGCTCATACATTCGCTCGACATAGACCTCAAGCTTCAAAACCGATTTATCGCGAGAATAAAAGTCATCGCCGGCATGGACATATCCGAAAAGCGCCTTCCGCAGGACGGAAGGATGCAGATAAAATTCGAAAAGACCGTCATAGACATACGCGTAAGCTCCCTGCCTATAGTCTGGGGCGAAAAAATAGTCATGAGGCTCCTGGACCGTTCGTCGGTGCAAATAGGCATAGACACTATCGGATTTTCACCGGAAAACCTCGAATATTTCAAAAAAGCCCTTAAATCTCCCAACGGAATAATATTAGTTACGGGACCGACGGGTTCCGGAAAAACGTCTACGCTTTACGCCGGGCTAAACTTAATAAAATCTCCCGAAATAAACATCGTCACAGTCGAAAACCCTGTCGAATACAGGCTTTCGCTCATAAACCAGGTCCAGATACGCCCGGAAATAGAGTATTCTTTCGCCACCGCGCTGCGCGCCATATTAAGGCAGGACCCCGACGTCATAATGGTGGGCGAAATACGAGATATAGAAACCGCTCAGATCGCCATAGAATCCGCTCTTACAGGCCATCTCGTTTTATCCACTCTCCACACCAACGACGCGGCTTCAACGATAACCAGGTTTCTCGAAATGGGCGTTCAGCCTTTCCTGCTGACTTCCACCATCATCGCTATAGTCGCGCAGAGGCTCGTCAGAAAGATTTGCCCTCACTGCAAAACCGAATACAAGCCCGACGAAGACCTTTTAAAAACCCTCAAGGTGCCGCAAAACAAATATAAATTTTATATCGGCGCCGGCTGCCAGTCGTGTTTCAACACCGGCTACCGCGGCCGTACCGCCATACAGGAAATCCTTGTAATAAGCGACGAAATAAGACACAAGATCTTCGAAGGCCGCTCTACCGAAGAAATCAGAATGGCGGCTAAAATGACAGGAATGAAAACGATGCGCTTCGACGGCCTGGCCAAAGCCATAATGGGCCACACCACGCTCGCCGAAGTGCTCAGAATGACGAAAGCCGATGATTGAAAAAAATCGCGCCGAAAAACTTACGCGTTTTCAAGCAAGACGCCGCGCGCCGCGCGCCGGGGCGTTCACGCTGATAGAAATAATATGCGTCATAATGATTCTAAGCGCCGTCGTGTCGATTTCATATCCGTCGATGACGTCTTATTATCACAGGCAGCAGCTTTCCTCCTGCGCGCTCGAAATCAATTCCGAGCTTTCGGCCGCGAGAAGTTTATCTATCGGGCGGGTAGAAAACATGACTTACGGAGTTATTTTCGAAAGAAATTCAGGATACAGGACCATGGCTTTCAAAAGCGGCGTCAGGATAACCGGCGAAAATTACTCGAACGGTGAAATTTCTAAAATTTACGGCGAAAAGCGCTCGCTGAAGCCCGGAGTGAAAATAAGCAATTTCGACGGCGGAATAAAAGAAGATTTTTTCCTCGTAATCTTCCGCGGCGACGGGGTCGCCACGGCGGACGCGGTTAATTTTCCTCTGCCGGACAATATTTCCACCATATTTTTAACTTCGGACAACGCCCCCGGAGAATCGAAGATAACAATCAGTAAAACCACGGGAATAAGCATGATAGAATAAAATCATGAACGAAAAAAAAAGAGCCGCAAGAGCATATATATTTAATTCCGGCGTCGGGGCCGTTAAAGCCTTTACCCTGCCGGAAATACTGGTGGTGGTCCTTCTCATTTCCGTAGTGACCAGCGCCGTTTACTCGTTTTACGAGCTCGGCGCCCGAGCGCATAAGAGCGCCCTGGGCCGTCTCGAAGCGGTATCGTCCATGCGCTTCCTTCAGAAGCTTCTCTCTGACAAACTTTCAAGAAAATCAGAAAACTGCTATAGCGCGTTTTTGAAAAAAGACGGATTCGCAGGCCTCGCTAAAAACCAGATAGAAAACATTTTAACGGAAAATATGCACGCCAAAAACGACCCGCTTTACGGGGCGGTCGGCTACGCCTACTACCAGTCTCATTCGGCCGGCGGCATAACCAATATAACCGCCGCGGAAGCCGCGGGCAAACTCGGAGCTGCTGCGTCGTCCATGGCAAAAGATTTCAGAGGCGCTTATCTTTATGAGGCAACCAAAGAGGCTGCCGTGGCGGCCGGTGAGTCCTTTAGCTTTTCATTCGACCGTGCCCCGTCGAAGGTAATCGGCTCAAGTTTTATAGGAGCCGGAAAATCCGTAGTGATTTCCACCAACGCTTCGGAAGCGACCGCCGAATTAAACGTCGGCAATTATATCGATTTAAACCCTCTTATAGGTTCAAATCCGCCCGTAAACATATCGTTTTCAGTGAATATAAAATCGGGGGCATCTTCGATAGCCAATCTTTTTCACGTCTTCTTCTTCTTCGATTCGGATGCCCCGCCTTCGGTTTCTTTAAGCGCTAATATAACCTCG
>JAKPTH010000313.1 GCA_029571125.1 bacterium | reverse complement strand
TGTCGATTATCCAGAAAGACTTCTGGCGCGAAGTTATGCGAAGGCGGTAAAACGCCGCGCCAGAAACGGCTGCCCATGAAAATTTAGGGTTAAGGGTGACCGAATTAGTTCCGTTTTCTATATAATTTAACTTTAACGGAGATAGAAGCGGCACGTCCAGTATGGTGTTCTGGGCCTCTTTAACTTCTACATAGTAGCTGTTATCCAGGTCCCAATGGTCCACGAGTTTGCCGCCCAGATAATCCTCGCCTATAGTGTACGTCGAATCATTTTTCATATCTTTAAAGGCCGCCAGATAGTAATAGCCGGGGTCGATACCCTCGAGCGAAAATCCTCCGGACGCGTCAAGCATTTTCGACCTGACCGAGTTTTTAAGAAGGTCGTCGGCGGCGATAAAAACTACAGCGCCGGCGGTGGATTGGCCGTCGAAGGTTTTTACGGTGCCCGAAATCGCGCCGGGTATGACGGGCGAATATGTTTCGATATGCTTGTGAGGGCAGCCCGAATTTATAGTCGCGAACGCCGCGAAAATAAGAAGCATGAATATGAATGTATTATTTTTCCGATAACCGTAATATGCCATATTAATGTTATCGGAAAAATAATTAAAATATAAAATTTTTATTCTTTTTTTACTTTACGAACGTGAATGAGCAGGGATCTGAAATAGCGCCTCTTACTTCGGTGGTGTTCTTTATAGCGGCGGCCTGAATGGTCAGCGTGACATCTATGGTTTTACCGATCAGCGATATAACGCCGATGCCGGGAACGTTTACCGAATCAGGAACGAGTCCCGGCGCGTTAAGCGAAGTTTCGGTGGTGCTGCCTTCGGGTATCGCCTGAGAGCCCATGCCGGTGATCGTAGCCGTGCCTTTATAGTAATATTTAACGGAATCCGCGCCGGGCACGGAAACAGGGTCCCAAGAAACATTTTTCGTAGTAGAGTTGTAATTGACGTTTACCACCTTGCCGACCGTACTTATGGTGTAAACGGCGCTCGCGACGGGCGAATCGGTCATGCCGGCTTTAACGGCGAAAGCTTTGACGGTGGTATTGGCCGCGACGTTAAAGGGCGAAGAGTATTTGCCGCTGGCCGTGGTCGGATTGCTGCCGTCGGTGGTATAGTAAATGTCGGCGCCCGCCGTGGCGCAGGATATCGCGACCGATTGCGCCGATATATAAGCGCCGGCCGCAGGAGTAAACACCGGCGCGGCCACCTGCTGCAACGTGATGTTATAAACGGCCGTCGCGATCTGCGAATTGACCATGGCCGCTTTGGCCGCCATAGCCTTAATGGTGGTAGTGGTTGAAACGTTCAGCGGCACGGTGTATTGAGCGCTGGCAGTGGTCGGGTCCGACCCGTTCGTGGTGTAATATATGGTGGCGCCCGCCGTGGCGCAGCTGATCGTGACCGTCTGCGAAGCGTTGTAAGAACCGCCCTGAGGCGTAAATACCGGCGTGGCGACCGGCACGCCTATGGTATAAACGGCGCTCGCTATGCCGGAGGTCTGAGCACCGGCCTTGACCGCTATAGCTTTTACGGTCGTGGTGACGGCGACGTTTATTGGCGATGTATACTGGGCGCTGGCGGCGGTAGGATTGGATCCGTCGACGGTATAGTGTATGCTTGCGCCGGGCATTGCGCATGTTATGGTAACGTTCTGCGCCGATTGGTAAGTGCCTGAAGCCGGTGTTATAACCGGCGCGGGAACGGATATGGTATAAAGCGCCGTAGAAACCGCCGAATCGGCCAAACCCGCTTTTTGCGCAAAAGCTTTTATGGTCTGCGTGGAATCGATAGCAAAAGGCGCGCCGTATTGCGCGCTGGAAACCGTAGGCGTATCGCCGTTGGTGGTGTAATAAATAACGGCGCCGGCAGTAGCGCAGGACATCGATATGGTTTTCGGCCCGTCATAAGTTCCGGCCGCCGGCGTAAACACGGGGGCCGCGGTTTTCATCGTATAAGTTTTTGAAGTCACAGCGGAATCGAGCATATTGCTTTTATAAGCTATGGCTTTTAGAGTCGTGGTGGCGGTCACGCTGACGGGAACGGCATAAACCGTTCCTGCAACCGAAGAAGGCTCGCTGCCGTCGGTCGTATACCGAATCGACGCGCCCGGAGTTGCGCACGTTATAGCGACGGCACGGTCGCCTTCGTATGTGCCGGTATCCAGGTTCATCGACGGCGCTTCGACGCGGATAGAGTAAACGGCCGAGGACACGTCGGAATTAGCCATGCCGTTTTTAATGGCGATCGCCTTCAATGTGACGTTTTGATTCACCGCCACGGGCTGCGAATAAGCGAGTCCGCCGGATGAGCCCGGATCGCTGCCGTCGAGAGTATATTTAATTAAAGCGCCGGCCGTGGCGGATGTTATAGCGACCTGCTGCGCTCCGGTATAAGTGCCGGCCGCCGGCGTAAAGACCGGCGCGGCGGCTTTGATGACGTACGAAGCCGACGCTTCGGCCGAATAAGCCATGCCCTGCTTAACCGCAATCGCCCTTATGGTTTTGGACGAATCGACGCTAATCGGTGTCAAATATTTAAGGCTGGAAACGCCTGGATAACTTCCGTCGGTGGTATAGTAAATTTCGGCGCCGGCGGTGGCCGATGTTATCGTTACGGACTGAGCCGCATTATAAACCCCGCCGGGCGGAGCGAACGACGGAGTTTCGGCCATTTGAAGGGCCGTATCTATTACATATGTTTCACGGGCGGTGTCGGAATTCAGCATGCCCGATTTCACCGCTATTGCCCTGATTTCGGTAGCCGCGGAAACGTTTATGGCTCCGGAATAAGTGGCGCTCGAAGCTGAAGGTTCCGTGCCGTCGAGCGTATATTTAACGGCGGCGCCCGCAGTGGCGGTAGTGATGGTAACGCTGCGCGCGGAATTATAAACGCCGCCGGGCGGAATAAGCTGCGGTTTAGCGGCTTTAGGCTGCACCGTATAAGCCGCGACGGCGATATCGGAATTGACGAGGCCGCTTTTAACTCCTATGGCCTTTATGGTAAGATTATGCGCGACCGTTATGGGCGAAGTAAAAAGAGTGCCTGACGCCGTAGGCTCGGAACCGTCGAGAGTGTAATAAACGGCCGAATTGGGTGTCTGACAGGAAATAGTGACGGACTGGGTGTCCATATAATTTCCGGCGGGCGGAGCGAAAGTCGGCGTTTTTACTTTAATGACATACGCCGCCGAAGCCGTTTCGGAATAAAGCATGCCGGGTTTAGCCGCCATAGCTTTTACGGTCAGGGAGCGTGAAATAGTTATTGGCGCGCTGTAAAGGTTTTGGTAATCGGCGGTGGGTTCGGAGCCGTTGGTAGTATAATATATCGAAGCGCCCTGGACGCCGGTAGATAAAACGAGCGTTTTTTCGTCGGTATAATCGCCCGCGGGCAAGCTGAAAGACGGTTTTGGTATTCTGATAAAATATTCGGCGGTAACGACGTCCGAATCGCTCAAAAGCGGCTGCTTAATAGCGATGGCTTTAACGGTGGAATTGGCGGCAACCGAAAACGGCGCGGTGTAACGCGTTTTAGACGAAGTGGGGCGGCTGCCGTCAAGAGTGTAATAAATTTCCGCGCCGGCCGTGGCGCAGGATATGGCCACCTGCTGCGCGCCGGTATAGCTGCCGGCTGCGGGATTGAATTGAGGATTTTCGACCCTGGGCCGCGGCATGTTTATTATTATATAGGACTCCGCGGGCGGCGAATCGAGCATGCCCGGCTTCGTCGCAACCGCTTTGATATAAGACGTCTGGCTTACCTCTATAGTTCCTGAATAAGGCGTGGAAGAGGCCGTAGGAAGGGTTTCGTCGAGAGTGTAATAAATGGAGGCGCCCGCCGTAGCGCAGCTGATCGTGACGCTCTGAACCGCCCCGTAGGTGCCGGAAGATGGATAAATTACCGGCTTTGACACCTGCGGCACGTTTATTGTATAGGCGCCGCTTTCCACCAGCGAATCCGCCATTCCGCTCTTAACGGCGATGGCGCTGAGTTTCAAACTCGAAGACACCCTCACCGGCGCGGCGTAAAGAGCGCTGGAACGCCCGGGCGCGGAACCGTCGAGCGTGTAATATATCGAGGCGCCGAGAGTGGCGCACGTTATCACTACATCCCGGGTCGAATCGTAGATTCCGGGCGCCGGGTTGAAGCCGGGAGTTTCAACCCTCGCGAGTATTACATATACCGCGCCGGAAACGGCGGATGCCGCGAGGCCGTTTTTATATGCGATAGCCTTTATTTCGTTGGTCCCGATATTTGAAACGGCTATGGGCCCGCTGTATGCCGGACTTGAGGCGTTCGGCTCGCTGCCGTCGATCGTATAGTGTATGGTCGCGCCGGCGGTCTGTGAAAATAAAGTTATGTTCTGAACGCCGGCGTAGGTGCCTGCCGGCGGGTTGAACTGCGGCGCCTCGGTTTTATTGATGACATATTCGGCGGACGTGATATTGGAATCTTTCATGCCGTCCTTAACCGCGACCGCTTTGATAACCTTAGAAGACGAAATAAAGAAGGGCCCCTGATAAAGGGCGCTGGCGCGGGACGGATTAGAGCTTGCGTCTTCGGTATAATAAATCGAAGCGCCGGGAGTTTTAGAAGTCAGAATTATCTGCCGTGGCTCGGAATATACGCCGGGAGCGGGACTGAATTCGGGCGCCGCCACCTTATTGATAACATATGAAGCCGCGACCGCCGCGGAAGGCAGCAATCCCTCTTTATAAGCGACGGCTTTTACAACGGTCGAAGACGCTATTAAAATAGGAACGTTATTGAATATAGTTCCGTGCGTTTGCGAAGGCGTGCTCGAATCGAGAGTATAACGGATGAGCGCGCCCGGAGTGGAAGATGACATGCTCGCGTATATCTCGCCGTCAAAGCTTCCGCCGGCCGGCGAAAATACAGGCTCGGCCGTTCTGGTTTGAGCCGCGGTAAAAATATTGAAAAAGCCCGCTACGTTCTGAAGCAGGGAATAATTGTATAAAAAACCCGAAGAATTCGTGTATGATACATTTTGCAGTTCGACAAGCCTCATTTCATAAGACGCATCGGAAACCGGCCGCAGTGCGTTGGTTTTATAATTAAATTTTATGCGCCTGCCGGAAATAACCGGCGCGCTGAATTCATCGCTGAAATCAAGTTCGCCAGACTGCGCTTCAACGCCGTATGCGTAATTAAATTCCTGTACAGCTCCGCCAGACAGGGTTTTTATGAGTTTAAGCCTCATGCGCAAAAACTGCGTCTGGTTGAGCGTAAAATCCGCGCCGTCGGCGCGCTTGAATTCAATCTCGAAATAAGGCCTTGAGATTTCAAAACTTTTAACCGCGGAGTAACCGCTTTTATAAATATAGTCCAGCGGGCCGTCCTGATTTCCTATGGTGATGCCGTCGAGCGAAAGAGGCGAAACGCTATTGTTAAGAATGGTGTAAGCAGCCTCGGCTACCCGCGAATTTTTAAGCCCGCTTTTTATGGCTATGGCTTTTATCGACATGGACTCCTTAACGCTGATCGGCGAAGTATAAATTATGCCGTAAGTTTCAGAAGGCGTATTGCCGTACAGCGCATATTTTATGGTGGCTCCGCTTGTGGCGCAGCCGATAGCGACGCTCTGCGCGCTTTCAAAAACGCCTCCCGCCGGAGTGAAAAAAGGGGTTTCGACCTCGAGCGGCTTTACCGTTTCGTTAATAGAACCGACCGCGGAAGATATATCGGAAGCCGAAGACGATGACGTTACGGTTTTGCCGTTGAGATTTATCTGAGGCGGTTCGGTAATTATCGCGGCCACGCCGGCGTCTGTTTCACGCGCTTTAGCCACCGCCACGAACGAATTGAGAAGCGAAGAAACGTTCGATAAAAAAATGGATTTGGATGGGTTGATATCGGGACTGTCGTATTTCATCACTTTGATGACCGTCGCTATGGCCGATTTCAAAGGACTTATAAGCCTGGTTGAATCGGCGTCGTTTATGACGGCTTCGGATTCTATTTCAAAACGGGTTTTCACGCTGGCGCTTGCAATTTCATTCGCCGGCATTTTGGATCGGTCTTCGAGTAAAACCAGCGCTTTAGCCGTAGTTTCTTCGTTAAGCCTCAAATCGGTGACGCTTATCTGCGCCGATGCCGCGTCGTCGTAGCGCGGTATCCTTCCCAGGAGGCGCTTGTATATTTCGTGGCCGGTTTTCAATCTCGCCACTACGAGAAGATATCTGCCGTACTCTTCGGTCAGCGGAAGCGACAAAGTAAAAGCGTTACCGACGAAATATCCGCTCGCGCCGTATATCGGCGAACCGTTAGCGTCGAAGGCTTTGATTTCACATTCCGAACCGAAATTAATGGGAGCGTAGCTTCTCGCGCTCGACGCCGGGCCGGCCGCCGCAGAGCCGTCCACTGAACCGCTTATTTCAAGAGTCTTTGGAACGTAGGAATTGCCGGCCGGAACGCCGGTTCCTCCTCCTCCGCCGCAGCCCGCAATAATAAGCGCGTAAAAGGCCGCCAGAATGGCCGTAATATAAGCGATTTTTTTGATTTCCAGACGCTCGAATATCGATTTTATCATCTTTCCTCCGCGATTTTAAAAGGCGATGGGACGCCAGGTCCCGCGCCGCCGATCATTTTATGAAAAATATACCGTTTTTTTATTTGTTTATACTGAACTGGCAATCGTCGGATTTTATGCCGCGCACTTCTCCGCCGCCGGGCTTTACCGCCGCGGCGGTGACGTTTACCGAAATATCCAGAGGCAGCGAAGCGTATTCGGGCGGAATCATGCCGGTAACGTTAAGAGTGGTTTCGGTCGTGCCGACGTCGTCGTTTATCTGTTTGACCCGCCCGAAAGCGCTTGCCGAACCGTTTATATAATATTTGACAGACGCCGCGCCGGGAACCGAGACCGGGTCCCACGACAGAGTTTTTGCCGCGGCGTCGAATCTTACGTTTTGCACTTTCGGCACCTGGCTGATGGTATATGAAGCGCTGGCGAGATCCGAATCGGCCATTCCGGCCTTAAACGCTATGGCCTTTATAACCGCGGCCGAGGATATCTGAACCGGCGCGCCGTAAATGAGTCCCGTAGAAGCGCCTGGCACGGAGCCGTCAAGCGTGTATCTGACGGTCGCGCCCGGAGTCTGGCATATAAGCGCAACGGATTGCGCGCCTATGTAGGTTCCGGCAGGCGGATTAAACGTGACGGCGGCCACTTTCGGCAACTGGCTTATGGTATAGGCGGCGGGCGCCACGTCGGAAGCGGCGAGGCCGGTTTTAACCGCGACGGCTCGTATCGTGAGAGACTCGGAAACGTTGAGCGGACCGTTGTACAAATGACTCGAAACCGACGGCTCGGTTCCGTCGGTAGTGTAATAAATGGAGGCTCCGGCCGTCGCGGTGGAAATAATAACCTGCTGCGGCGAACTGTAAGTTCCGGCGGGCGGGTTGAATACCGGCGCGGCGGCTTTTATGGTATATAGGCCCGAAGCGACGCCGGAATTTTCGTTTCCCGCCTTAAATGCGGCGGCTTTGAGCGTTAAAGTCGATTCGACGGCCACCGGCGCAGAGTATGTCAATGCCGTGCCGCTTGTAAGCGGATCGCTGGAATCGGTTGTATATTTGATGGTGGCGCCCGGAGTGGCGCATGTTATGGTAACGTTTTGAGATCCGGCATAAGCTCCCGGAGCCGGATAAAAAACCGGCTGAGCTACCTTAGAAATAGCGGCTATAGTATAAGACGCCGAAGACGTATCGGAAACCGACGTCCCGTTTTTAACGGCTATGGCTTTTATGGTGCGCGTGGAAACGACGCCTATCGGCGAGGAATATAGAGTGCTGGCTTCCGTGGGCTGCGAACCGTCCTCGGTGTAGTATATACGAGCTCCGTTAGTGGCGCATGAAATGACCACCTGCCGCGCAGAATCGTAAGAGCCGCCGGCGGGATCGAAAGACGGCGCGGCGGTTTTTATGGTAAATACCGCCACGGCCTGATCGGAAATTTCAAGCCCGCTCTTTACCGCGACGGCTTTTATAGTGAGCGTTCGTTCTACATTGAAAGCGCCCGTATATGGAATGCTGTTAGCGGTAGGCGCGGAGCCGTCGTCGGTGTAATAAATCGCCGCGCCCTGCGTGGGACAGCTTATCGCAACCGTCCTCGACGAAATATGCAGCCCGCCGGCCGGCGAAATGATAGGCGTGGCCGTTTTAGTAGAAGAACCTGATTTGACCGTAAGCGCGCCGGCGACGCCCGCCGGCAGGGTAAAATAAACCCTCGGAGAGCCTTCGGCCGTATACGAAACGCCTTCAAGCGCAAGAAGCTGTAAATTATAAGTATTGTCTTCGGTGAAATGCGACTGGCCGGCCTTTACGTTAAACGATATCCTGTCGGCGCTTATGTACGGCGCGCCGAACTCCTCGTCCCATAAGGTTTCATCGGCGAGCGGAGCCATTCCGTAGGCGTATGTCTTAACGACAGGAACGGTGTTGAAGGTTTTGGTTACGCGCAGCCGGATTTTAAGCGCGGAAGGGTTTTGATCGAGATTAAACGGCTGAGAATCGGCGCGCCTGAACACTATTTCAAAATAGGGATTAAGCGTGCCGACGGTCTGCGAGAGCGACTGGCCGTTATCGTAAATATTTTTAAGAGTGAACGCCGAAGCGCCCGCGCCAATGGTGTTTAAAACGAGCGGCGAAGAAGGCTTGACCGCTATATCGAACGAATAACCAGCCGAAGATATTTTAGAGTCTCTCGCAAGCGCTTTAAAGGCTATGGCTTTAAAATTATGCGCGGTTGAAATAGTCAGCGGCGAAGAATATAATATCCCCGACGAGGAAGACGGCTCCGAGCCGTCAGTAGTATAGCGGATAGAAGCGCCTTCGGTAGGCGTCGCGATAGTCACGCTCTGAGCCGTTTTATAAAGCCCCGGCGCCGGCGAAAAAACCGGCGGCTTTACGACGGCGCTCACGCTGGAGTTTATCGAAGATATTACGGAATTAACATCCGG